>DASQVL010000516.1:0-8755 GCA_035640795.1 Crenalkalicoccus sp.
GCCGAGCGTCGCGCCGCCGGGGCGCGCTTCCTGGCCCGGCCGGGCCAGGGCCTGGATCCGGCGGCGCAGGCCGAGCTGCTGGAGGAGGCGCTGGCGCTGATCGATGCCCCCGCCCTGGCCGAGGCCTTCGCGCCGGGGAGCCTGGCGGAGGCGCCGATCGCCGGCCGGGTGGGCGGGCAGCTGATCGCCGGCCAGGTGGACCGGCTGGCGGTGCGGCCGGACCGCGTGCTGGTGCTGGACTTCAAGACCAACCGGCCGCCGCCGGCGACGCCGGAGGCGGTGGCGCCGCTCTATCTGCGGCAGATGGCGGCCTACCGGGCCGTGCTGCGCCAGGCCTTCCCCGGCCGGCGAGTGGACTGCGCCCTGGTCTGGACCTATGGCGCGGTCGCCATGCCCCTGCCCGATGCGCTGCTGGACCGTCACGCGCCGGTCGCATGACGGCCCCGCGGCGGCCTCGTCCTTGACCCTGCCCCCCCGGCATCCGACCTTGCCCGGCTGGCACGGCCCATGACGGCCGCATGACGGGACGAGGCGCTTTATGAGCGAGCATACGAAAGCGGTGACCGATGAGAGCTTCCGGCAGGACGTGCTGGAGGCGGAGGGTCCCGTGCTGGTGGATTTCTGGGCGGAGTGGTGCGGCCCCTGCCGGATGGTCGGGCCGATCCTGGACGAGATCGCCCAGGAATATGCCGGCAAGCTGACGGTGGCGAAGGTGGACATCGACGCCAACCCGATGACGCCGAACGAGTACGCGGTGCGCGGCATCCCGACCATGCTGCTGTTCAAGGACGGCAAGCTGGTGGACACGAAGGTGGGCGCGATGCCGAGGGGCGCGCTGAAGAGCTGGATCGCGGGGGCGGTCGGCTGACGGGCGAGGGCGGCGGGCCCGGCCCCTCGTTGAGGGTCGGGCCGTGCTCCGGGCACCAGGATCGCCGTGGTCAAGGGCGCTTCGCGCCGCTTCGCGGTGGCCTGCGGCCACCCTTGACCGGGGCCGCGCGCGGCCCGTTCCGGATTGTGGCCGGGACGGAGAGAGGCCCTTTTTCAGCCGAACTGAGATTCAGCCGAACAGGGAAACTGGCTCGGCGTGACGCGGGCAGGCCGGGCCGCGTTGCGAAAACGGGATCAGGAGGGGGCTTGGGGGGTCGCCAGAGGCGAGGTTCCCTTCCTCCCCCAGAGCCAAGCTTCACCCCAGTACGAAATCCCCCGCCGAAAGCGCCGCCTTGCTGACATTGCTCAGGATCAGCACGTCCGTCCCGAGATAGATCGCGCAACTCGTCCCCACCTGGTAGGTCGCCGCCTGCACCGCCGCGAAGCCCGACAGGCCGAAGCCCGCCAGCGAGATGTGGTCCGCCCCCGGCGTGAAGTCCGCCACGGTGTCGCTGCCATAGCCCGGCGCGAAGACGAACAGGTCGGCGCCGGCTTGGCCCCACAGCGTGTCGTTGCCCGCACCCCCATCCAGCGTGTCGCCGCCCGCGCCGCCCAGCAGCAGGTTGCCGATGGCATCGCCGATGATGATGTTGTCCTGCGTGTTGCCGACGCCGAAATAGGTCGTGTCGAACAGCACCAGCTTCTCGATCCAGATCCAGAGGTAGAAGCCGCCGCCCGGGATGTAGGCGTTGACCGTGTCGGTGCCGCCGCCCGCGCCCTCGTAGATGATGTCGTTGGGGGTGTCCACGATGAAGAGGTCGTCGCCATTGCCGCCCGACATGATGTCGCCATCGCCCAGGTTGCGCGGGAAGCTGCCCGGCGGGCCGGAGCCGTCGAGCGTGTCGTTGCCGTCGCCCCCCGTCAGGATGTCGGTGAAGAAGCCGGGGCCCCCATAGATCAGGTCGTTCCCTGCGTCCCCGTGGATGGCATCCGTGGCCTCCCCGCCATCCAGCGTGTCGTTGCCGTCATAGCCGAAGAGGTAGTCCACCCCGGCGCCGCCCGAGATGGAATCGTCGCCCCACTGGCCGTACAGCACATCTGCGCCGTCACCGCCCGACATCGTGTCGTTGCCGAAGCCGCCGTACGCCCAGTCGTTGCCGGCACCGCCCGCGATGCTGTCATGCCCGGCCTCGCCGTACAGCACGTCGTTGCCGTCGCCGCCGTCCAGCGTGTCCTGGCCGTCGCCCGCAATCAGGTAGTCCGCCCCCGCCCCGCCGGCCAGGCTGTCATTGCCGTTGCCGCCGTAGAGCGTATCGTTGCCATTGCCGCCCTGCAGCGTGTCGTTGCCGTCCCAGCCGAGCAGCAGGTTGTTGCCCTCGTTGCCGAGGACGAGGTTGTCCGAAGCGTTGGCCGAGCCGAAGATGTTGCCGGCGCCGGGGGCCAGGATCAGCGTCTCGATGTTGGGGTAGAGGTAGAAGCTCACCGTGGTGATGACGGTGTCGGTGCCGTTGCCCGGATCCTCGAAGACGATGTCGGCCTGGCTGTTCACCCGGTAGCTGTCGTCGCCCGGGCCGCCATAGAAGCGGTCCGCGCCGGAGCCGGCGACGAAGCTGTCATTGCCCGCGCCGCCCAGCAGCCAGTCGGTCGCGAGCCCGCCGATCAGCGTGTCGTCGAAGGCCGAGCCCTGCACCACGCCGATATTGACCAGCGTGTCGGTGCCACCCCAGCCATCCTGCACGCTGTGCGCGCCAAGATCGGCATGGACCGGCGCAGGGTCGCCGGCGTAGTCGGCGCCGATGAAGCTGCCGGAAGCGGGGGCGCGCAGCGTGTCGTTGCCGGCAAGGCCGCGCAGCCAGGTCCAGCCGCCCTGCGCCACGCCGGTCAGGTCGTCGCCGAGCGGCGTGCCCCAGGCATGCTCGATGTTCCGCAGCGTGTCGTGCCCGCCCCAGGGATCGGTGGCCTGGCCGGTGGTCAGGTTCACCACCGCGCCCTGGGTGGGCAGGCCGAGGCCCGGGCTGGTGACGTCGTAGGTGACGGTGTCGCTGCCGCCGCCGCCATCCAGCGTATCGTTGCCGGCGCCGCCGGCCAGCCGCTCATCGGCCGCGGAGCCGAGAATGCTGTCATTGCCGTCGCCGCCGGTCACGGCCTCGATCCCCGTGAGCAGGTCGAGCCCGCCGGGCTTGGTCGCGCGCGGCCCGGTGGTGACGCCGCCGGAGACAGTGGTGACCAGGCTGACGCTGACCGAGCCGGTGCCGGCGTAGCGCCATTCGTCGAAGCCGCCCCGCCCGTCGAAGGTCTTCGAGCCGAAGCTGCCGGAGAGGAAGACGTCGTCCCCGGCCGAGCCGAGCACCGTGTCGTCATAAGGCGAGGTGACGACGACACGGTGGATGTTCACCAGCGTGTCCGTGCCGCCCCAGCCGTCCCGCGCCGTGCCGGCGGCGAGGTCCACATAGGCGGCCGCCGGGCTGGCGGCGTAGGAGACGCCGACCCGCAGCCCGCCATCGCCGAGGATGCGGTCATTGCCGGCGAGCCCTTCCAGGGCGACGGCGAAGAGCCCGCCCCCGGCGCCGCTGCCATCCAGCGTGTCCGCGCCGGCGCTGCCCTGCAGCGCCTGGATGAAGGTGAAGCGGTCCGTGGCGCCGCCCGGCTTGAGGACGCTGCCCGCGCCGGCGCCGGTGAAGCTGGCGAGGACCGGGCCGCCGAGGCCCGCATAGCTCAGCGCGTTCGGCGCGCCGGCGCCGCCCGAGATGGTGTCGTTGCCGGCGGTGCCCTGGAAGACCTCGCCATAGGGTCCGCCCGCTAGGCTGTCATCGCCCGCGGTGCCGGCGGGCGCCACGGCCGCACTGCCGGGGGCGAGGAAGGTCCCGGCCTCGAAATCCGCCGCCGTCAGGGTGACCGGCGCGGCGAGGGAGCCGACGCGCAGCACGAGATCCGCCGCCGAGACCCGCGCATCGCGGTCGAGGTCGAGCACCAGCCAGCCGCCGGCGGCCTGGCCGCCCTGCTGCGCCGGCACCCAGAAGGCCTGGACCGCCGCGGCACCGCCCAGCGGCTGCGCCGGCAGCGCCATGCCGAGGGTGAGGGCCGCAAGCGCCGTGCCGGTGCTGCCGCTGAAGACGAGGGGCAGCGCCACCCCATCGGCGCCGGCGAAGGTGCCGCCGCGAGCGCCGAGGCGGATCCGGTCCCCCTCCGCCCGGCTGAACTCGGCGAGCAGGGCAGGGGCGGCGGCGCTGGACCAGGCGGCCTCCCCCCAGCCCTGCAGGATGAAGAGGTCCGCCCCGGCGCCACCGGTCAGCGTATCGGCGCCGCCATCCGCCTCCAGCGTGTCGTCGCCGAGGCCGCCCGCGAGCGCGTCATTGCCGGTGCCGCCGAGCAGCAGGTCGTTGCCGTCGCCGCCATCCAGGCTGTCATCGCCCGTGCCGCCATCCAGCACATCGGCATCGGCGCCGCCGGAGAGGGTATCGGCGCCATTGCCGCCACGCAGCGTGTCCAGCCCGTTGCCGCCCGCGAGGCTGTCCGCCCCGTCCCCACCGAGGAGGGAATCGCTGCCGTCGAGCCCGGCGAGGGTGTCGGCGCCGCCCAGGCCCTGCAGCGTGTCCGCCGCCCCGGTGCCGGCCAGGCTGTCCGCCCCGGCGGTGCCGAGGCTGGCAAAGGTGCCGGGCAGGAAGCTCGCCGCGCCGATGGCGCCGGAGGCGAGGTCGAGCCGGACGACGAGGTCACCAGCGCCGAGCCGGCCGTCCAGGTCGAGGTCGAGGAGCAGCCAGCCCCCGGCATCGCCCGGCAGGCCGGAGGGCAGCCACCACAGGGTATAGGCTTGGCCGCCGCTGGCATCCGGCAGGAGGAGCCCTTCCGCCGGCGTGCCCGCGGCGAGGGCGCCGCCCCAGCCGACCGGCAGCAGCGGCCCGCCGGCAAGGCCGAAACTGCCGGTCGCCAGCGCCTGCACGCCCCCCGCCGCCTCCCCCCGCAGGGCGAGCAGGTCGCCGCCGGCCGGGTCGAAATCGGCGATGCGGGTGGTGGCGGCGAGGGTGGAGGAGGCGGTGGCACCAGCCGCGTCCTGCAGGACGAAGAGATCGGCGCCCGCTCCGCCCTGCAGCAGATCCGCCCCGCCGCCGCCGAGCAGCGTATCGGCGCCGTTGCCGCCATCCAGCGTGTCGTCGCCCGGGCCGCCGCGCAGCGCGTCGGCATCGTCGCCGCCCGTCAGCAGGTCGTTGCCGCTGCCGCCATCCAGCGTGTCCTGGCCGGCGCCGCCGGATAGGGTATCGTCCCCCGCGGCGCCGTAGAGCAGGTCGTCCAGCCCCTGCCCGGCGAGGCTGTCCCCGCCGGCGCCGCCCGCCATCGTCTCCATCTGCCGCCCGCCGAGCTGCCTCCTGCAGCCTTCGGGAGCCGGCTTAGCGGGTCACCGGTTGACGCGGCGTTGCCGGAAGCGTGGCGGGCGCCCCGGCGTCCATTGCGTCACGCCACCTCGTCCGCCATCCGCGCGCCGCGCGCGCCCATCGGCTTTTCCGGGCCGGCGGTGGTGTCGCGCGCCGTCTGGTGCTCGAGCTCGGCGTCGAGCTCCGCCCCCACCAGCACCACGGTGCAGGAGAGCCAGATCCAGGTCATGAAGCCGACCACCGCGCCGAGCGAGCCGTAGGTCTCGTTGTAGTTGCCGAAATTGGCGACGTACCAGGAGAAGCCGAGCGAGACGGCGAGCCAGGTGAAGGCGGCGAAGGCGCTGCCCCAGGTCACCCAGCGCCAGCGGGCGCGGCGCCGGTGCGGGCCGTAGCGGAACAGCGCCGCCAGGTAGAGCGAGACGACCACCAGCAGGATCGGCCAGCGGGCGTAGCGCAGCACCAGATCGAACACCCCGCCATGCAGCCCGACGTAATTGAACAGGATCGGCAGGGCGATGACGGCGGCGACGGCCAGGATAGCCAGCAGGATGCCGCCGAAGGTGAAGGCCATGGTGATGGCCAGCCGCGTCAGGTAGCCGCGCTCCTCCTTCTCCTCGTAGATGATGTTCAGCACGTCCACCATCGCCTTGGTCGCCTGGTTCGCGCTCCAGAGCGAGGTGGCGAGGCCGAGGACGAGGCCGATGCCGAGCGTCCCGCTGCCCTGGGAGGCGATGCGGTGTGCCTGGTCGGTCAGGATGTCCATGCCGCCGCCGGGGATGACGCCGGCGAGGCCCTGGATCTGCTTCTCGATCGTCGCCGGGTCGGCGAACAGGCCGAAGATGGAGATCAGCGCGGCGAGGGCGGGGAAGACCGAGAGCAGGGTGTAGAAGGTGACCCCGGCCGCCTCCGTCATCAGGCGGTCCTTGTTCGCCTCCGCGAAGGTGCGCTTGAGCACCTGCCACCAGCCGCGCGGCGGGATCTCGGCCGGAGACTCGGCGTAGCGCCCGGTGTGCCGGGCCGCCGCGTCATCCTCCCGCGCCGGGCGGCCATGGGCGCTGCGCGCGGTGGCCGGCACCCGCCCGTCCGCCCGCCTTCGGCCGAAGGCGGCCAGCAACAGCGCCCCCGCGCCGAGCACCGCGGCCAGCACGACGTTGGGCTTCTGGTCCTCGGCCATCCCGCTCTCCCCGGCCGCCCCGCGGCACCCTTGCGCCATTGACGCGGCGAGGGCGCCCGGGTTCGCGGGCGGGAGCGGCAA
Source organism: Crenalkalicoccus sp. (assembly GCA_035640795.1). GTDB lineage: Bacteria > Pseudomonadota > Alphaproteobacteria > Acetobacterales > Acetobacteraceae > DASQVL01. The sequence goes on from DASQVL010000516.1 coordinate 6,493, forward strand.
TGCGCGCGATGGGGTCCGGGCGTGTTCGCCGGTGGCCGCGCCGGAGTCCGAGGGCGGTTGAGACGTCGCTCGCAGGCGCGCCTGGTATCAGTCCGTCGCCATCACCTTCACGTAACGGCCCGGCGCGTCCTCGATGGGTTTCAGCGCGCCCGCCCCGGGCTGGCGCGCCGGCACCCGCTCCGGCGCCAGCGCGGAGACCCAGCGATGCCAGTCCGGCCACCAGGACCCGGCGAGCTCGGTCGCACCGCGGAACCACTCCTCCGGGTCAGGGGGCAGGTTCTCGTTGATCCAGTGGCTGTACTTGCCGGAATCGGGCGGGTTCACGATGCCCGCGATGTGGCCGGAGGCGGCGAGCACGAAGCGCACCGGCCCCTGGTAGAACTGCGTCGCCCGGTAGGTGCTCTTCCAGGGCGCGATATGGTCCTCCCGCGTCGAGATCAGGTAGCTCGGGACCTTGATCTTCCGGAGGTCGATCGGCACGCCGTCCAGCACGATGGCGCCCGGCTTCACCAGGTCGTTGTCCTGGTACATCCGCCGCAAATAGAAGCTGTGCATGCGCGCCGGCATGCGCGTGCTGTCGTCGTTCCAGTAGAGCAGGTCGAAGGGGAAGGGATCCTGCCCGAGCAGGTAGTTGTTCACCACGAAGGACCAGATCAGGTCGTTGGCGCGCAGCATGTTGAAGGTGGTCGCCATCTCGCGGCCCTCGAGGTAGCCGCGCTTCTGCATCTTCTCCTCGATGGAGCGGAGCTGTTCCTCGTCGATGAAGACGCCGAGCTCGCCGGCTTCCTCGAAATCCGTCATGGTGACGAAGAAGGTCGCCGACTTGATGCGGTCCTCGCCCCTGGCGGCCATCCAGGCGAGGCTCGTCGCCAGCAGCGTGCCGCCCAGGCAGTAGCCGATGGCGTTCACCTCGCGCTCGCCCGTCGCCTTCTCGATGGCGTCGAGCGCGGCGAAGACGCCCTGCCGCATGTAGTCCTCGAAGCCCTTCTCGGCGAGCGTCTCGTCCGGGTTCACCCAGGACACCATGAAGACGGTGTGGCCCTGTTCCAGCGCCCAGCGCACGAAGGAATTCCGCGGCCGCAGGTCCAGGATGTAGAACTTGTTGATCCAGGGCGGGAAGATCACCAGCGGCCGCTTCAGCACCGTCTCGGTCGCCGGGGTGTACTGGATCAGCTGCATCAGCTCGTTCTCGTACACCACCTTGCCCGGGGTGACGGCGATATTCTCGCCGACCTTGAACTTGCTGTCGTCGGTCATGCTGATGCGGAGCTTGCCGCGGCCCCGCTCGAGGTCGGCGAGCAGCTGGGAGAGGCCCTTGAGCAGGTTCTCGCCGCCCGTCTCCGCGGTGCGGCGCAGCACTTCCGGGTTGGTCAGCAGGAAGTTGGACGGGCTCATCGCGTCCACGAATTGCCGCGTGTAGAAATCCACCTTCTGCGCGGTCTTCTCGTCCAGCCCCTCCACCCCCTGCACCACGTTCTGGAAGAAGCGGGCGGAGAGCAGGTAGGACTGCTTGATGAAGTCGAAGACCTCGTTCTCCCGCCAGGCCTCGTCCTTGAAGCGGCGGTCGCGCGGGTCCTCGGCGATCACCGGCGCTACCGGCTCGCCCAGGATGCGCCGCGCCGTGTTCTGCCAGAGCGTGAGGTAGTCCTGCCAGAAGCCGAGCTGCGCCTGCACCAGTTGCGCCGGGTTCGCCATCAGGCGGGAGGTCATTTCGAGAAAGGCGCCGCCCACGTTCAGCGGGTCCACCACCGCCCCCTGCTCGGCCTGGCGTTTCAGGAAATCGCTGACGATACGCTGGCCGCGCTCGGCCACCTCGGCCATGGTGCGCGTCACCAGCGCAGGGTCGGGCAGGCGCAACTGCGTCGTGTCGGGCAACTTGTCCATCCGGGCGTTCCTCCGCGCGGGGCGCGCGGCTCCTCCACTTTGGTTGCCCGCAATGGCGCTCGGGGGTATCGCCGCCGGCGCGATCCGGGGTAATTCCGGCGGCAGGACCGGGCGCGAGGCCATGCGGGATATGCGCCCAACGCGCGATGGGCGAGGTAGGCGGCAGGCTAATGGCCGGGGGGGGTGCGCGCAAGGCGCGGCGCTGGCGATGCTGCTGGCGCTGCCCGGTTGCGAGGTGCCGAACGACGTCAACCCGGTCTGGATCTACAAGGAGGTGACCGGGATCAACGACCGCAACCGGCTGCCGCCGCCCGGGCTCGATGCGCCCTGGCCCAGCCTCGCCAGCATCCCGAAGCGGCCGGAGCGGCCCTCGGCCGAG
>DASQVL010000517.1:0-4410 GCA_035640795.1 Crenalkalicoccus sp.
TGTCGCGCGCAATTGCGCGCCCGCCGGCACCGACGAAGGCGTACCAGCCGAAGCCCTGACCCACCGGCGTCGCCCCGTCGGCGATCGTCGGGCGGATGCGCGGCGGGCCGAAATCCTGGTCCAGCCCCTGCCCGATGCGCAGCCGCCCGCCGCCGGCCGCGTAGATCTGCACCGTGCCGGCGGCCAGCTCCAAGGTTGGCAGCGCATCCACCCCGAGGCCGAAGGGCAGCGCGGCCAGCGGCACGCGCCAGATGCGGTCCCAGCCCAGGTTGAACACCGGCTCGTTGCGCAGCTGGAAGTTCCAGCCGCGCGCCGGCCTGTCGCCCAGGATGTGGTGGACGAAGTCCTGCGTCTCCTTCGCCTGCGCCGCCGGCCCAACCACGCCGAGCTGCAGCGAGAAGCGGTCGAGCGTCGTCCAGGTGCGGCGGTCCAGGGTGAACTCGCCAAAGAGGTACCCGGCATAGGGCCGGTCCTGCGGATCCGGGATCACCAGCTGCTTGTCGCGCGGCGTGTAGAAGGTCTGGCCAATCGCGATGCCCCAGCGCGAGCGCGCCGGCCCGAACAACTCCGCCAGGCTGCGGTCGAGCCAGGCGACGGGCGAGGGCAGGTTGTCCTCCGCCGAATGCCAGCCGAGGCGGATGCCGCTGGTGTACCAGCGATCCGTGTTGCGGACGTAGGCGTCGTTCTCGGTGACCAGGTCGAGGATGAAGCGCGGATCGGCCGGCGGCAGCCGGACCTCCCCGGGCGCCTCGGCAGGCGCCTGCGCGCGCCCCGGGGCGGATGCGAGGACGAGCGGGAGCGCGGCCAACAGGCCGATAGGCAACGTTCTTATCATACGCGGCGAGGTCCCCCGGTGCGGCCGGGGATCATGCGGCGAAACGGCGCGGCGGCAAGGGGCGGCGGTCCGCGGCCGGGTCAATCCCCGGCCGGCTCCACATCGGGTGTGACCTGGGCGGCGGGGCCGCCGGGCGACTTGCGTTCCTCGTCCTCCGGCCCCACGGCGCGCTCAGCGAGTGCGCCCTCCCGCCGTCGGCGGTCGGTATCGGCGGCCGCTTCTGGGGGGGCCGGCTTCGGTTCGGCGGTCATGATGGGGGCAACGCCGCTCGCCGGACCGGGATGCGGGCGACCGCCGGGGGCATGCCGCAGGGCGGCCAGCCCATGGTAAGCCTGCCGCAGGGATGGGTGGCCGAGCGGTTTAAGGCACCGGTCTTGAAAACCGGCGCGGGTCCTGCCCGCCGTGGGTTCGAATCCCACCCCATCCGCCAGGCGAGGCTCGCCGCGCGCCGCGACGCGCCTCAGGCGGAAGGCGCGGCGAGCACGGCCTCGATCGCGCGCGCCAGCGGCGGCGCATCGGGCTCCACCTGCGTGGCGAAGCCCTGCACCATCCGCCCATCGCGCGCCACCAGATATTTATGGAAGTTCCAGCGCGGCGCCCCGCCGCCGCGCGCGGCGAGGAAGGCGAAGAGCGGCGAGGCCTGCGGCCCCCTGACGTGCATCGGCATGGTCATCGGGAACTGCACGTCGTAGGTCGCCTCGCAGAACTGCCTGATCGCCCGCGGGTCGCCGCTTTCCTGGTTGAAGTCGTTGGAAGGCGCGCCGAGCACGACCAGGCCGCGCGGCGAGAGGCGGCGGTGCAGCGCCTCCAGCCCGCGGTATTGCGGCGTATAGCCGCAGAAGCTCGCCGTGTTCGCGATCAGCATCGGCCGGCCGCGGAACTGGCCGAGGTCGAGCGGCCCGCCATCCAGCGATTCGAGGCGGAAGTCGAAGACGCTCTGCTCCGCTGCCATGGCGCCGCCCGCCATCAGCCCGGCGGCCGCCGCCAGCGCTCCGCGCCGCGTCGCCTCAGCCATACCGCTCCTCCGTCCAGGGGTCGCCGTTGTTGTGGTAGCCTCGGACCTCCCAGAAGCCGGGCCGGTCCTCGGCGAGCAGCTCGATCCGCGTCACCCATTTCGGGCTCTTCCAGAAGTAGAGGCTGGGGATCACAACCCGCACCGGCCCGCCATGCTGGCGCGCGAGCGGCGCACCTTCCCAGGAATGGGCGAGCAGCACCTCGGGCGCCGCGAACTGATTGAGCCGGACATTGGTGGTGTAGCCGTCATAGCTGGTGAAGCCGACGAAGCGCGCCTCCGGCTTCGGCCGGGCCAGCGCGAGCAGGTCGGTCGCGCGCACGCCCTGCCAGCGGTTATCGTAACGGCTCCACTGCGTGACGCAGTGGATGTCGTTCACCAGCTCGGTCTGCGGCAGGGCGAGGAAGCCGCGCCAGTCGAGCCGGATCGGCTCCTCCACCAGCCCCTCCACGCGCAGGCGCCAGCTGTCCAGCCCGACCTGTGGCTGCACGCCGAGGTCGAGCACCGGCCAGTCCTGCACCAGGCGCTGGCCGGGCGGCAGGCGGTCCCGCGCGGGGTCGGCGTGGGTGCCGGTCAGCAGGCGGCCCTGCCGGGCCCAGTCCTGCTTGGTCTCGATGAGCTTGTCCCGGATCTTGCCGGTCAAGGGCACGCTGTCGTCCTCGGCCATCGCGCTCTCCTTTGCGCCATACGTGCCAACGGCCATGGCCGATGCAAGGTCGCGCGTCCGGCGCGGGGGGACCCGGTCGGGAGTCTCCCAGGCGGATAGGGCAATCGCTGCCGAGAAAGGATCAGAAGAAGGATGGTGGGGGCTTGGGGGAGGAAGTTCCCTTCCTCCCCCAGGGCCACCCATGTCGCCGCCCGGCCGCCGCCGCGAGCCGACAAGCTCAGCCCCGTCCCGCCTCAGCCCTTGTCCCGCATCAGCCGCGCCTTGTCGCGCTGCCAGTCCCGCGCCGCGATCGCCGCGCGCTTGTCGTGCTTCTTCTTGCCCTCGGCGAGGCCCAGCAGCACCTTCGCCCGGCCGCGCTCGTTGAAATGGATCTGCAGCGGCACCAGCGTCGCGCCCTCCCGCGTCACCGCGCCCGTCAGCTCCCGCACCTGCTTCCGGTGCAGCAGCAGCTTGCGCGGGCGCCGCGGCTCGAATTTCGCGGCGAAGCTGCCGGCCTGCCATTCCGGGATATAGGCGTTGAACAGCCACATCTCGCCGTCGCGCTCGCCGGCCCAGGCCTCGGTCAGGGTGGCGCGGCCGGCGCGCAGCGACTTCACCTCCGGCCCCACCAGGGCGAGGCCGGCCTCCACCGTTTCGCCGATCTTGTAGTCGTAGCGGGCCTTGCGGTTCTGCGTGGCGATGCCGGTGGTGATCAGCCCCTTCTTGCGTGGTTCCGCCATCAGTTCAGCAGGCCGGCGCCCACCATCGCCTCGCGGATGCGCGCCCGGCTCGCCTCGGCGACCGGCGCCAGCGGCAGGCGGCAATGCGCCGTGCCGCGGCCGAGCAGGCTCGCCGCGTACTTCACCGGACCGGGCGAGGTCTCGCAGAACATCGCGTCATGCACCGGCACCAGCCGGTCCTGGATGGCGATCGCCTCGCCCACCCGTCCCCCCTGCCAGGCGCGGTGCATCTCCGCGCAGAGGCGGGGTGCCACGTTGGCGGTGACGCTGATGCAGCCATGCCCGCCGGCGGCGAGGAAGCTCACCGCCGTATGGTCCTCGCCGGAGAGCTGGCAGAATTCCGGGCCGCAGGCGCGCCGGGTGTGCAGCGGGCGGGTCAGGTTCGCCGTCGCGTCCTTCACGCCGACGATGTTCGGGTGGCGCGCCAGCCGCGCCATCGTCTCGACGCTCATGTCGATCACGCTGCGCGGCGGGATGTTGTAGATGACGATCGGCAGATCCACCGCGTCGGCGATCGCCTTGAAGTGCAGGTAGAGCCCTTCCTGCGTCGGCTTGTTGTAGTAGGGCGTGACGACCAGGCAGGCATCGGCGCCCGCCTTCTTCGCATGGCGGGTGAAGTCGATTGCCTCGGCGGTGGAGTTGCTGCCGGTGCCGGCGATGACGGGGACGCGGCGCCGCGCCGCCTCCACGCAGAGCTCGACGACGCGCTTGTGCTCGTCATGCGTCAGGGTGGGGGATTCGCCGGTGGTGCCGACCGGCACCAGGCCGGCGGTGCCCTCGGCGACCTGCCATTCGACCAGGTCCTGGAAGGCCTTCTCGTCCACGGACCCGTCGGCCTGCATCGGCGTGATGAGCGCCACCAGGGATCCCTTGAACATGCCGGCCTCCACCCTCCCGCGGAACCGTGCAGCGTAGTGTCGCGGCCGGGGTGGGACAAGGCGGCCGCCGCGGCGAGGGCGCGGTCAGGGCCTGCCATGGCTCGCGGCAGAAATCTTGCACGGCGCCTCCGCGCGGGATCATCGCAGCCATTGCATCGGCTCTGCTACAACCTCCGCATGCGCCGCCGAGTCCTGTTCGCCCTGCCGGTCCTCGCCGCCCTGCCGGCGCCAGCCCCGGCGCAGGACGCCGCCGCGGCCGGGCGCCAGGCCCTCTCCCTCGCCTCCGCCCAGCGCTGGGC
>DASQVL010000518.1:0-2090 GCA_035640795.1 Crenalkalicoccus sp.
GGAGGGGGCGTCCGCCGGGCGGGGCGCGCGGGACTCGACGAGGGCGAGCGTGAGTTCGCGGTCGTCGTAGAGCAGGGGCGCGTCGAACAGGGCGGCGTAGTCCGAGGGGGGAAGCGGGCTGCCGGCCGAGAGGTTGTCCACGAGGGCGTTATGCGCGTGGCCGACCAGGATCGGCCCGGCGGCGACGCGGCGCATCTCGGCGGCGACGTGCGGCTTTGCCGGCAGGAAATAGAAGGCGTCGTGGCAGAACAGGAGGTCGGCGGAGCCGTCCGCGAGCGGCCAGGGGGCGGCGGCGTCGAAGCAGACGAGGTGGGCTTGCGGCGCGATGTAGCGGCGGGCGAGCCAGAGTTTTGCGAACACGACGTCGCCGCCGGCGACCGCGGGGCAGAATCGGCCGAACTCGCGCAGGAAGTGGCCGGCGCCGCAGGCGAGTTCGAATACGGTCGCGGGCCGGGTCCAGTGCGCTTCGGCCAGGGCAAGCCCGGACAGGAAGGTGGGGTCGGACCAGCGATGGGCGAAGTAGGTGCCGACCGGGCCGAAGGCGAGACGGTCCATGGCCTCGCGGAACGAGATCGCGTCCGCGTCGCGGATGAGGGCATGGCGGTCGGATTCGGTCGGGGGCGGCGTGCGGGCCCAGTCGTCCTGGTCGCCAAGGAGGAGGGCGAGCGCGGCGTCGGTTTGATCGGCGTCGAGCAGGGCGAGCGCACGTGCGGCGAGATCGGCGCGGTTGGCGCGGAGGAAGGGGATGTCTTCGATCACCGGCCAGCGCTCGCCGGCGGCCGCAAGGGAGTGCGGCGTGTCCGGGGTGAGCGGGCGGCCGGAAACGGGGCTCCGATAAAGCCCTCTCCCTCCGGGAGAGGGTTGGGTGAGGGTTCGTCCGGCTGCCCCGCCCTCACCCCGGCCCTCTCCCGAAGGGAGAGGGGGAAGAGGGGCGGGATCGGTGGAGCTGGGGTCTGGTTTACCACCCTCACCCCGGCCCTCTCCCGCCAGCGGGAGAGGGAGCAGACTGAGAGGGGTCACGGCAGTCCCGCGTCGCGCAGGACGGCCTGGTGGAAGGATTGGACCGGGCCGGCGTGCACCAGGTCGAGGTCGTCCAGCGCCTGCGCCGTGGTGAACCGCGCGACCTGCTCGTAGTGGCGCATCTGCAGGACGCGGTCGATCACGTCGGCGGCGTGGAAGGCGCGGCCGACCGGCGTGTCGGCGGCGCGGATCAGGTCGAGCGCAGCGCGCGTCTCGGCGGCGAGCGGAGGCGGCAAGGTGGCGAGCTCGCGCGCGAACAGCCGGGCCATGATCGGCTCGAGATGCTCCCCCAGGAGCACCTCGCCGGCGAAGCCGCTGTCCGGTAGCGACGCATTGTGCAGATGGTGCGCCATCCCGGCCAGGAACGCAGGCGCCGGGTCGGCGGCATAGTGCGGAGCCAGCAGGCAGGCCAGGACGGACACGACCAGGCAGTGATCGCCATGGCCCTCCGGCGGCTCGAGCACGATTCGCGGCTTGCCCGGACAGGTCGCGCCCGCGCGGGGCTGGCGGATCAGCGCCTCGGCGAACGCCGGCGCCGCGCCCGGCCGCATGTCGCGCGCCAGGCCCGACCGCAACAGGCGCACGAACCCGGGGGCGATCGACGCCCCTGCCTCGTCGAAAGACCGCTCCAGCACCGCGAGCGCCTCATCGGGCGAAAGCCCGGCGGCCTCGAGCACGAACCGGTCGATCCCGCCCAGCCGCGCCGCCGCCACCGCGTCCGCCGTGGTCGACATCGCCACGTCCCCGACCGACTGCCCGGCCGCGAGCGCCGCCCAGGCGCGGCGGAACAAGCGGGACGCAACGGTGTCCGGGCTCGAAGCGTCGCGGACGCGCTTGAGGTCGCACAGCTCGGCCGCGAGCGGAACCAGCTCCGCGAGCGACCGCGTCCCGCCCGGTAAGGCGTCGGGCATGGGTCAGACCGCCGCGAGCCAGTCCAGCAACACGCGCTCCTGCACCGGGAAGCTGTGCTCCTCGCGCTTGCCCGGCGGCGTCATCGGCGCCTTGAAGAACAGGCCGAGCTGCTCCTGGATGCCGCCGCGGCCGCGCTGGCGCGCCAGGTCGAGCACGCG
>DASQVL010000519.1:0-14067 GCA_035640795.1 Crenalkalicoccus sp.
CGTCCGGCCCTGAAATTCATTCGGGGGTCTCCGGGATCAGACGCCCCTGCCCTGCTCGGCGATCAGCGGTGCGTCGGCGATCTTGCAGACGACGCTCCGCGAGTTCGACCTGCTCGCGGAGCCATCGCCCTTGGGCGTCCGAGTCGCCGAGACTGCGGCGGATCATCGTGTCGGTCCAGCCGCGTGCGTGCAGATCAGAACGGGTCAGGTGGCGTCGCGTGGCCCGCTCTCCGCTCGTTGAGCACGCAGGTATTGGGATCGCGCCACGTCAGAGCGTGCGCCACACCGAGTGCGCGGCAGAGCGCAGAGTGCGTCGGCTCGCCCGGTCGTGCAGCGATCCCCGCCTGCACTGCGTTCGAGAGCGCCTCAGCGTCTGCCTCGTCCGCCGGGGGTGCGCGGAGCGCCGCGAGCGCCTCGGCCAGCATCAGCGCAGGCACCCGGCTGGCGACCGGTTGCGGTACGAGATTCGGATCGCGCACCTCCGTTCCGTCCCGGAGCGCGGTCTCGGCGATCCACGACAGCCCGCAGAGGCGCTCGGCCATGGCATAGCGGCGCACTGGGCGCTCACACCGGTGCGGCAGCGGGCAGGCGGGATAGAGCGCCATGACGGTCTCGGTCTGATTCGGCGCGCGGCCTCATACCGAGGTGCCGCGCCGGCACCACCGAAATTCGGCCCGACAGCGGGGAACCGTGTGAGCGTGGCGGCGCTGCACCGAGCCCCCTGCCCTGCCCTACTCCGCCGCCGTCAGCACGCGCGCCACAGCCTCCGGCTCGCGCTCGATCACCCGGAGATATGCCATCGCGGTCGCGTCGGGCTGCCGGCGGGCCTGCTCCCACTCTTGCAGGGTACGGAGCGGGATGTGGAAGCGCGCGGAGAAAGCCGTTTGCGACAGACCCAGCTTGTGGCGCGTGCGCTGGAGCAGCGCCGCCACCTCGTACTCCGGGCCGGAGAGGTCCGGGGCGAGGTCGGGATCCTCGGCGATTTGCGCGGCGATCTCGGCATCAGTCACGCGATCCTGTGCCGCCCAATCCACCTTGCGCATCGCTTCCGCGATCATCTCCTGGGTGACCTTCACGGCCTTTGCCATCTGCGGACCTCCTTCCGATTGGCTTTGCGCAGAGAGATGATCCGGTAGACCTCGCCGCGCTGGGTGTAGACGCACACGCGGAGCCGATCACCGATCATCCCGAAGGCGATCATGCGCCGCTCGCCGTAGTCGCGCCGGGTGTCGTCGATCTCCCCCACCTGGTTGCTCAGGACGATCGCGCCCAGGGCCAGAGAAAGGCCCCGCCGGCGTCGCGTCTCGGCATCCTTGTCGGGGTCGAACTCGAACTCCATGGGGCACTATACGCCACTGACGTAGTACGTCAATGCCGTATTGGGAAGGCCCCTGCCCTGCCTGCCTACGCCACCAGTTTCGGCACGTGTCGCCACCAGACGCGATGAACATCTGCCCGTGCCCCCTCGGGTTTTTCCGCGCGGAAATTCGTTCGCATCCGCGCCATCCTGCCCGCGTCGTCATGGGCGGCAGGTCAGGCAGTTCTGTCCCTGACATTAGGAGGTGATCCATGCGGCGACGTCCTCTGCTCTTCGGCCTGGTCGTAGGGCCGCCCGCCCTGGCCACGGCCTCGTCCCGGGCCGCTCATGCCCAGCCCGCCTCGTGGCCCGACCGCCCGCTGCGGGTCATCGTGCCCTTCCCGCCCGGCGGCGCGATCGACGCCATGGCCCGGCTGCTCGCGCCGCGCCTGTCGGAGGCCCTGGGGCAGCCGGCAGTGGTGGAGAACCGCGCCGGCGCGGGCGGCACCATCGGCACCGCGGCGGCCGCCCAGAGCACGGACGGCCACACCCTGCTGATGGTGTCCATCGCGCATGCGGTGAATCCGGCGCTCTACCCGCGGCTGCCGTACGACAGCACGGCGGACTTCGCCCCCGTGGCGCCGGTGGCGGTGGTGCCGAACCTGCTGGCGGTGCCGGCGAACCGCCCCTGGCGCACGCAGGCCGAGCTGGTCGAGGCGGCCCGCCGGCGACCCGGCGAGCTGACCTACGGCTCGGCCGGCAGCGGCACCTCGATCCACCTCGCCGGGGCACTGTTCTGCGCCCTGGCTGGGATCGAGATGACCCACGTACCCTACCGCGGCTCCGGACCGGCGGTCGCCGACCTGGTCTCCGGGCGGCTGGATACGATGTTCGACAGCGTCACCTCCGCCGCGCCGCACATCGCCTCGGGCCGGCTGCGGGCGCTGGCGGTCACCACGGGCCGGCGCATCGCCGCCTTCCCGGAGCTGCCGACCGTGGCGGAGGCGGGGGTACCCGGCTACGTCGTCGACCCGTGGTTCGCGATGCTGGCGCCACGGGCGCTCCCGACGGAGGCAGGTGAGCGTGTCGGCGGCGTCATCAGGCAGGCGTTGCAGGATCCGCAGACCCGCGAGCGCTTCGCCGCGATCGGGGCGGAGCCGATGGAGGGCGATGCCGCGGCCCTGGGGCGGTTGGTCGCCGAGGAGACCACCAGGTGGGGCGACCTCATCCGCCGGCTCGGCATCCAGCCGGACTGACCAGCATGGGGTCAGGACACGAAAGCGCGCTGAGTGTCCGGTTCACAAGAACGGACCAGGAACCTACGTCGCCGGCAGATTCCCGGGCTCACCCTCCCAGCCCGTCAACTAGGTTTTTGGCCTCGACGAGATCGGGCACTTCGAAGCCTTCGTCGAACCAGCCGTAGATCGAGGCGAGGATGGTGTGCGCCTCGACGCGCCTTTCCTGATCCCGAAGGAGGCAGGCGAGGCTCGTCGAGGCACGCAGCTCCCACATCCTCGCGTCTTGCTGGCGGGCGACTGCCATGGCGCGCCGGAAGCAGGCGGCTGCCGAGCCGGGGTCAGCGGAGGCCAGCAGCAGTTCGCCCCGGAGACGGTGCAGTTCGGCTTCAAGCCAACGGCCGCCTGTCTCTGCTACCCGGTCCAGCGCCTCGGCCAGGAGCTCCAGGCCGGCGGCGGGTTGGCCGGCTTGGCCCCGTGCCTGGGCGAGCAGCGCCAGGAAGTCGGGCACCCAAAGCTCCGCGCCCGTGGCCTTGTACTCGGCCAGGCCCCGCCGCATGAGCGCCGTCGCCTCCTCAGCGGCCCCGCCCTCGCCGATCCGCGCCCACCCGCCAACCACCCTGCCCACCGCCGCCGGAAGCGGGAAGCCCTGCTCCGCCGCGAAGGTGACCAGCGCGTCGGCCTCGATCCGGGCGTCTGGTCCCGGCCGGTGGCGTCCGTGAAAGAGGCAGGCGACGCTCAAGGCGTAGGCCAGCGTGTACGGGTGGGCGAGCTCGCGGGCGTAGCCCAGCGCCTCCCGCATCCTCGCCCGGGCCTGCTCCGGATAGCCGAGTGCAAGGAGCACGTGAACGAGCCAGAACAGGCAGACCACGCGCGAGTCGAGGGCGTAGACGAGGGCCGAGCTGCGGTCCCGCCCGGGCTCGTAGAGCGCAAGTGCCGCCTCCAGGTGGGCGCGGCTTTCGGCAAAGCGGCCGAGATGACACAAAGCCGAGCCGACGATGCGAAGTCCGGTCACCCGCGCGGCGGCATCGCCCCGGCTCTCGGCCGACCGTAGAAGCTCGCGTGCGGCCTCGTGCGCCACCGCCAGCTCGCCACGCTGAAAGTGCACGATGAAGCGCCCGTAGAGGGCCGGGAAGAACTCCGGGACGTCGCCCGCCCCGCGGCACAGTTCGCCAGCCCGAGCATAGGCGCGCCCTGTCTCCGGTGCCGCGAAGCCCTTGGCGGCCAGCGACGCCTGACCCAGCGCGAGCTGGAGCCCAAGTTCGCGGCGCCAATGTGCGGGCCCGCCGGGAAGCTCGGCCAGCATCTCCAGCCCTCGGGTCAGGTGCGCCACTGCCTCGCTCGTCGCGGAGCGCGCGAGCGCCCGCCGCCCGGCCTGCTGCCAGTAATCCACCGCCCGCTCGGCGAGCGCTGCCTCGGTGCAGTGCTGGGCGAGCAGTTCCGGCTCCGCGATTGCCGTCCCGGGGAAGTGCTCCTCCAGCACGCGCACGATGCAGGCGTGCAGCTTTTGACGCTGCGCCTTCAGCAGACTCTCGTGGGCGGCGTCGCGCACCAGCGCGTGCTTGAAGGTGTAGCTCGCCTCGGGAGGCACACCGCGTCGGAAGACCAGCTCGGCCACCACAAGACGGTCGAGCGCGGCCTGTAGCTCGGTCTCGGGCAGGGGCGAAACCGCCGCGAGCAGGGGGTAGGTAAACTCGCGCCCAATGCAGGCCGCGGCCTGTGCTACCTCCTTCACCCCCGGCACCCTGTCCAGGCGAGACATAAGCGACGCATGCAGCGAGGCTGGCATGACCGCCCCGGCCCCGGTCGCGCGGCCAGCCTCCAGCACCGCCTTGGTCAGCTCCTCCACAAACAGCGGCACACCGTCGGTCCGGTCCACGATCACGCCTAGCGCGGCCCGAGGCAGGACCTGGTCGCCGGCCAAACCAGAGACGATCGCCTTCGTTGCGTCACGCCCGAGACGGTTGAGCGTCAGCCGCGTCACGTGCGGGTGCCCGCCCAGGGTCGGCTGGTTGTCTGGCCGGCTCGTCAGCAGCATCAGCACCCGCTCACCGGCGATCCGGTCGAGGGTCTGCCCCAAGAGCTCGAGCGTGGTGGGGTCGATCCAGTGCGCGTCCTCGAAGACCATCACCACCGGATGGCGGCGAGCGAGCCCGAGAAGCTGCTCGACCAGCACCGCCAGCGTACGCGCGCGCCGCTGCTGCGGGCTGAGATCCCGCAGCATGGGGTGGCAGGCCGCGTCCAGCTCAATCCCGAGCAGGGCTGCGAGCAGCGGCGCCGCCTCACCGACGTCCTCCGTCCCCTGCCGCAGCAGCCCGACGAGCTTGTCGAGCTTCACCGCGCCGGTGTCGGTGGATGCTAGGCGAGCGGCGAAGCCGAGCTGCTGGATCACCGGCCAGAGCGCCGTGCCGGTGTGGTAGGGCGAGCATTGATAGCGGAGTGCGATATGCTCGTCCGCGGCGGCCGCGTCGAGCACGGCCCGGACCAGCCGGGACTTGCCGATGCCGGCCTCGCCGACCAGGAGTACTGCCTGGCCCTCGCCGGCCACGGCCTGCCGCCAGCGCTCGAGTACAAGCGCCAGCTCCTGGTCGCGTCCCACCATGGGCGGCAGCCGGCCCGCCTGATGGTGGGCCTCGAAGCGGCTCTCGGAGGGCCGTTCGCCCGCCACCAGGAAGCCGGACACCGGGTGCTCGAAGCCCTTGAGCCGCATCGCGGCGAGCTCGCGCAGATCGAACACCTGCCCCAGGAGGCGCCGCGTGGCGTCCGCGACGACCACGGCTCCCGGCTTGGCCGTTTCCTGCAGCCGAGCGGCTAGGTTCGGCGTTTCGCCGATGACCGCCTGCTCCTGCGCTGCCCCCTCGCCGAGGAGGTCGCCGACGACGACCAGTCCACTGGCGATGCCGACCCGTGCCGCAAGCGGCGCGCCGGCCGGCGTCACCAAGCGCGGGACGGCCTCGGAGATGCTCAGCCCCGACCGGACTGCACGCTCTGCCGCGTCCTCGTGGGCCTTGGGCCACCCGAAGTAGGCCAGCATGCCGTCGCCCATGAACTTGGCGACGTAGCCTCCGAACCGGACCACCGCGCCCGCCGCCACGTCCTGGTATGCCCGAATGACCTCGCGCATCTCCTCCGGATCGAGCCGGCCCGAGAGAGCGGTCGAACCAACCAGGTCGGCGAACAGAACCGTGAGTTGCCGCCGCTCAGCTTCGTGCGCCTGGGCAGGGGCCGTGGCCGGTGCAGCCCCAGAGGCACCCACGGCCTGAGACGCGGACGCGCCAACAGTGCGCAGGGTGGCGATCGCGTCGAGCAGCTTGCGCCGGTGGCCGACGGCGCCGACTCCGATCTCCTTCAGGTCTTCCGCGGTGAGGTTTGGAAGCACTTGGGCATCGACGCCGTTCTCGGCGAACGCCCGCGCATACTGCCCCAAACCCAAACCCTCGAGCCAGGCCATGATTTCCATGCGTCCTCCCCGATGACGGCCTGAAGCACCTCCGATGGCGAAGTCATCATGGCCCTGCCTGTCCCGCGTGTGAGACGCGGGAGCGGATGGGCAAGTCAGGTGACGGGTGGCTTGAGCGCCCGGTAGAGTGCGGTCTTCCCGACCCGCAGCCGCACCGCCGCGTCGCGCACGCCCAGGCCCTTGGCGATCAGCTCCCGCGCACGCCGCAGTTTCTCCTCGGTGATCACCGGCCGGCGGCCACCGGTGCGTCCCCGGGCCGCCGCGGCGACGAGGCCGGCGCGCGTGCGCTCGCAGATGAGGTCACGCTCGAACTGCCCCAGTGCGGCGAACAGGTGGAACACGAGCCGGCCGCCCGGCGTAGTGGTGTCGATCGCCTCGGTGAGTGAGCGGAACCCCACCCCACGCCTCTCCAGCGTCGCCACGGTCTCGATGAGGTGCGGCAGGCTGCGGCCGAGCCGGTCGAGCTTCCAGGTGACCAGCACGTCGCCCTCGCGCGCGTAGTCGAGCGCGGCCAGCAGTCCGGGTCGGTCGGCCCGGGCGCCGGAGGCGCGGTCCTCGAATATCTTGGCGCAGCCCGCCGCCCGCAGCGCGTCGAGCTGCAGCGCCGGATCCTGGTCCGCCGTGCTCACCCGGGCGTAGCCGACCACCGCCACCGCCGCACCTGTCCGCCTTGCCGTCCGGAATGCAGTGTGTCCGCATTCCCGTCCCCGCGCCAGGGTTGCCGGACAGTCCGGGGTTGGCCGGCTGGGGTTGGATTTCCGGACCTTTGCTGCAGCCGGACACCTGGGTCACTTTCGTGTCGCGACCCCTCTATTGCGGCGCGGCCGGTCCTGCGGCTCGATTTGCGATCGGTTGCGAGCGACAGGCTCGATGTCCGCCACGAGGCTTATCGCGTCCAGCCCGTCGGCCGAGAGCGTCACCGCCACCTCCTGTCCGGGACACGCAAGGCTGAGAGGGAAATCTGGGCAACCGGCATCGACTCGAGCTCGTTTTGAAGGTTGACGTCGTGGTGGATTGATCGCTTCTATACCAGCGCAACCTTGAAGGTGCCCCATGCCCGTACCCGACCCCCTCCGCGAGGCCTTCCGCCAGCGCGCGCTGGGAGCTGTCGAGCGCATGGCCCGCGAGGCCCCTCCGGAGGCTCTGGTGGCGGCCCTGGCCGCCTCGACGGACGTTGGCACACTGGCGCGCGCCACGGCCGACCAAGCGGCCTCCGACGCCCTCCGGCGGCTCGACCCGCTCGCCGCCGCGACCGCTCGCGGCGCCGAGGCCCGCGTCCGTCTCTCAGAGGAGGCCGGCGGGCTCCTCTCCACCGAGCAGGTCGCAACCCTCCTCGGGATCACCCGAGCGGCGGTCGACAAGCGCCGCTCCGTCGGCAAGACCCTGGCCGTCAGGGTGCGAGGCGACTGGCACTACCCGGCCGCGCAGTTCCGGGACGGCGAGGTGCTGCCCGGCATCCCGGAGGTCCTCGCCCACATGCCCGACGCCTCCGGCTGGGCGATCCTCTCCTTCCTCCTGGCCGAGGAAAGCGCCCTCGGCGGCCGGACGCCCCTCGCCGCCCTCCGCACCGGCGAGCTCAAGCCTGTGCTGCGGCTCGTTCGCGGTCATGAGGTCGATGCCTACGCGTGACCCGGGGCCCCACCGGGCCGGCGCCCGCGCCGCCGGCTGACCTGCATGCCCGCCCTCTGCCGCTGACCATCTGGGACGCGGGCTCCACGGTGGTCCGCATTCACCGCACCCGGCACGCCCCGATCCACTTCTCCGGCGGAGCGGGAAAGCCGCCGCTCGGCCGCTGGGACAGCCCGACAGGCATCTTCGGGGCGCTCTACGCCGCCCGGGAGTTCCCAGGGGCTTTCGCCGAGACCGTCCTCCGCAACCCGGCGCAGCTGCTGGTCAGCCTGACGGAGATCGAGGCGCGCGCGCTCTCGGTCCTCGGCATCACCATCGCCATCCGTCTCGTCGATCTCACCGGGCCCGGCCTGTCGCAACTCGGGCTCGACGCGCGAATCCTCTCCGGCCCCTACGACACCTGCGGCGCCTGGTCAGACGCCCTGCACGGCCACCGGGAGGCGCCGGCCGGCATCCTCTACCCCTCGCGCTTCGACCCGGCGCAGGTCTGCGTCGCCCTCTTCGACCGCGTCGCCGCCCATGTCGAAGTAGTCACTGCTCCGGCGCCGCTCGGCGACATGCTGGCCGACGTCGCCGAGGTCCTCGACCGCTATGGGAAGGCACTCGATCCCGCCTGACCGTCACGTCCCGCAACCCTTGCTCCAGAGGACCGCCTGCGGCGAGGTCCAGGAACTCTGGCCAGAGCGACCTGTCGCTGAACCCGCGTGGCACCCGCAGCATCACTGTCGTGCGCTTCTGGCGGGGGTAGCGATTGGGTCTCGTGCCGTAGCTCGGACAGAGCGCCACCAAGAGCTGCCGCGACCAGGCGTCCGGCATGGAGAACTGCGGCTCAACCGGTGGGTCCGCCATGCCTGCTCCGGCAGTCGCGCCTTACCGCGCTCCGGCCTCGCTCCCGCGAAGAGCAGATGCCACCTCGTCGGCCATGGCCAGAGAGACGGCCGCAGAGGCACGTCAGGCCCCGACACCCATGGGGTCACAAAGACGGTCAGCTTGGCTGACTCAGCCGGGGCGCTTCCCGGCCAGCCGTGACAGGAGCTCGGTAAAGGCCTCCACAAGCGCGTCGGGTGACGATGTTGCGGAGGCGGGGACGGTTATGGCCAGGGCGCCGCCACGCCCGCGTTGCCCGCGCATCAGCACGCTTTCGTCCGCTCCGCGGATGACGATCTCGTGCGTCGGGCGCGACCCCGCCGCAGCTTCCAGCAGCCGCCGCGTTACGGCCGCAGGGGCCAGTGTGGGCTCACCAGTCTTGCGTGCCGCTGCTTGCTCCTCGGCCAGCGCGGCGGCCGCGTCGAGCAACCGCCTGCCTCGGACAGGGTGCTTCAGGACCGGGGCGAGCTGCGCGGCATGGCTGATCCCCACACTCTGGGGCGAGCCATAGGCACCCAGCACTTCGGGTGGCAGCTTAGCCAGCTCGAGGTACCTGCTGAGCCAGCTCTTCGAGACGTTCAAACGCTCCAACATGCGCTGCTGGCTACCACCGTAGTAGCGCTCGAGGGCCCGGGCGTAATCCAGAGCGCGCTCGTAATCGGTGAGGTCCTTCCGGTGCCGGTTCTCCAGGTCGGCGACACGGAAGGCCTCCTCGTCGGTGAGTTCACGGGGCTCGACGAGGAAGCGGAACTCCGGGTAGCCGTTTCGCCGGAGCCAGCTCACGCTCCAGTGCCGCCTCGCGCCGCAGACCACCTCGAAATCCACGGCCTGGTCGTCTGTCACCCGCCGCACGATGGCTGGAACCTCCTGCCGTCCCTGCGCCCGTAGGCTCTCAAGCAGGTCCGAGCAGTTGCTCTCGTCGAGGGCGGCGTAGTCCCGGTTGTGGCCGGCCCAGATACGGCAACGGGCCGGGTCGACGAACTCGTGGACACGGGTCACGACGGCGCCGGTCGCCATCTCGGAGAGCCGATTCTCGCGGCTTGCGAGCACTCCAGTCCGTGGCGGAAGCCGCCGCTCGGCAGGAGCAGTGCCCGCGGATGCGATGCGGTCGGCGAAGCCCCGGTTGCCCGATGAAGCCATTTTTGCCTGTCCCTTCAGTGGCTTGGCGCCCAGTTGCAGCCCTGCAACTGCCCTACAGGACACCTTCGGTCCGCAGCCGCTCGGCGTGGCTCGGCCAAGTCATCCGGATCAGGGTCTCGATCTCGGAGTTTACCCCATTCAAATAGTTGAGGCAGCGCTGGTAGGTCTCCCGGGACGTGACGGGCTGCTCGAGGTCATACACCGTCATCATCCGGGCTGAGGCGTTGTCGATCTCGGCACTGTCCTTCAGACCCGTGCGAAGCAGCATGTCGCCAAAGAGACCGCGCAGCAGGCCGAGCAGCTCGCGCTGCATGGATTTCTGCTCGTCCGAGCGGGTCGCCACGACCCGCATCCACTGCAGGTCGACTGGCAGGCCGCGGTCGGAAAGCGTGGCCATGGTTTCGTGGAGCATGGCCAGGAAGCTGGTCGTCGAGGCAAAGTCGATGACAGTCGGAGGCACCGGGACAAGGAGAGCGGTTGCCGCCCGCATGACCGAAAGCGAGATGGTCCCGAGCGCCGGCGGCGGGTCGAGGACGACCACGTCGAAGTGGTCCTCGATCGAAGCAATGCCGTCCCTGAGGCGGTTGAGCAGGCGCGGTTCCGCCGCGGCGATCCGCGCCGCAAGCTCGTACTCGGCCGCGTACAGCTTCAGGTTCGCCGGGACGAGATAGAGCCCGTCCCAGTGCGTCTCCCGGACCGCATAGGCGAGGCTCGACATCTCGGCGTTGCGGAAGAAGGGGTAGAGCGTGTCGTCCTCGGTGAAGTCGAGGTCTGGAACATGGCCGAAGAGCGCTGTCGCCGAGCCCTGGCTGTCGCAGTCGATCAGACACACGCGATAACCGCGGATCGCAAGGTACTGCGCGAGGTGGGTCGACACTGTGGACTTGCCGACGCCGCCCTTGAAGTTCTGGACGGCGATGACCGCCAGCGGATCGTCCACGGAGCGCCAGGGCCGCGTACCGAAGACCTCGCGCATGTGGTTAACCTCGGCTAGCGAGTAGCCGACCCGCCGCCCACTGGAGGTCCGCTCCACCCGCGGCAACCGCCCCTCCTTCTCGGCGTCGCGGATCGCCGCACTCGTTCGCCCGACGAGCTCCGCGGTGCGGGTGATCGGGAAGCGCGGTGCCTGGCGCGCCGGCCGCTCGGCGGCGTCGCCGCGGTCGCGGAGCGAGGCGAGCGTTCCGAGCGCGCGGTCGTACAAGCCGGCTACCGTCTCGAGGGTCTCGACATTGCGCACCGGAAGGGGCGGGCCCGGCTTGCGGGCTGGAACCGACATCAGCCGCCCCGTGCGGCGATGGTGGGCGCCGCTGGCAGGCCGACGGCCCGCGCGGCAGCGTGAAGCTGTTGGTCGAAGTTCGTGCGCACCCAGTCGGCGAGAAAGCGGGACCCGAGAACGAGGCGGGGCCCGTCCGGATGGTCTTCCATTGCTGCGTCGCGGAGCCAAGTGCGGGCCTGCACGGCCCCGACAAGTTGGCGCAGCTTCTCGAGGAAGCGCGCCGCTGGCGGCTCCTCGGGTACTGCGGCTGCTGCCGGAGGATCGGAACGAGCGCCCTCGCCGGCGATCACCCTCAGGGATGGCAGGCGAACCACGGTCTGCTGCAGCGGCGCCGGCGATGGGTGCAGCCGTACGAGGCTGGAGTCGAAGTCGATGCGGGCTTCGGGGTAGACCGCGGACACCTGCCTCTCCCACGCGTCGCGGATCGTCTGACGGAACTTGCGGATGTTGCTGCCTTCGTTCCCGAAGTGCGACGCGAGCTGAGGCCAGCTCAGCACCACAGCCCGGCGCGAAGCGATGCGAGGGAGGCGGTAGGCGAGCCAAGTATAGAGGTCGAGCGCGGTTGGGGAGTCGCGCAACTGCCAGATGGCGTTCTCGTTCAGCGGGACGGCGTGATCCTTCAGGTGATCGTAAAAGGCTTCCGTCAGGATGATCTCGCGCATGAATGCACCGCCCGGGCGGTCGGACCCGACATATTCCGTGGTGAGCTTCATCTCCTTGATGCCGAACTCCCGCCCGCCGTGCTCGTCCTCGCCCTGCCAGCGGATCATCCACTCGCAGGCAAGCAGCCGGTCGAGTTGCTGGCGGATGAGGGTGGCCGAGCCCCGCGGGCCGTAGCTGATCGTCCGATAGCCCATGCGGCGCATCCAGTCGGTGAAGGTCTCGCCGAGGCGGATCTGACGGGTGCGCCCGCGGACCGCTTGGGACATGACATGTATGAGGATCAGGCGCGGCAGCGAGCCGTACGGGACCCCGAGCGACACGAGGCGTTGCTGACCGCCATCGCCGACCAGCACGGGCTTCGGGGTGATCGCCAGTGTGTATTGGCCGTCCTGCCGGAGGATGGGGGCTGCGTCATCGGCCGGCCGGCGTACCGGCAGCGACATGGCGCAGAGTGCAGAGTGCAGGAAGCTCGGGACCGGTTCTTCAGTGGCGACAGCGTTCACCCGGTCGAACAGGTCGGGTTGGCCGGCCGCGCGGGCGACGGCGGCGGCGCCCTCTGCGCCGTGCCGCACGAGGGCAGCATGCACCTTCTGGCCCAGAGGTGGCTCCCGCATGGCGGTGGGCTCCCATTGCGACTCGGGCATTGTTGTCCCGGGCAGAGCAACCTGCCGGACAAGCACCCGTTTTCACAAGTCACCCGTCTACGCGAGGCGAAAGCGCAAGTCGACCGATGCAGATGGTGCGCCCCGAGTCGCTAGGGCAGCACCTCTGAGCCCATGCTCTTCCGGATACCCGAGGCCCGACCCTTAGGATTTCCATCAGGAAGAGAAGCTTTAGGTAGGGTACCGACATCATCGGTTGGCGCCGGGTCCTCGAACCGGCCGCATCGGTGCGACTCGGGGCCGCCGCACGGAACGCATCGGCGCTCCGTACCTTCCGCATCGGGCAGACTTGGCCGTACCGTCTGCATCGGTCGCTGCCTCGGACGGTAGATGGGATTGCCGTGGCATCGTCCCGGGACGCCACCCCGCTCCATGCGGGCCGATCGCCCGCGGAGGGCCCCGCCCACGTGGGACAGCCGCCTCTGCCGCTGGGTGTTCGGCATGCCGTGGATCGACCGATGATGTCGGTGCGCAAACACTGGCGGCCGGGGCGGTCACCGACCCGGCGCGCCCGGCTTAGAGCACGCCGGCGAGTGGATGCCCGTCGAACGGATCCCCATGTTCGAGGTACTCGTCGAGGACGGCATAGCTGCGATGCCGGCCGAGGCGCTTGAGCCGCGCGGGGTGCACGCCGCGGTCCATCCCGGTGGTGAGCGCGCCCCGCTTGAGGCTATGGCCGCCGAGCGCGCCTGGTGGGTAGCCGGCCGCCGTGGCGCGCGCCTGCACGACGCGTGCCACCGTGCGCGGGTCGATCGCCGCCGCGCCGAGACGGGGCGGGGGAGGGGGGCTGTCCCCGCGGGCGGCTCTTGGCACCCAGAGGCGGCGGAACAGCGCGCCGTCATGAATCCCGGCCGCCTCGCACCAGGCAGCGATCGCCCGCACCGGGCAGAGGCCGTGCTCGCCGTAGGGCAGGGGGATCGTCACGGCCTTCCCGCTTCGTTCGCCCTTGGACACGGGAAGGGTGAGGCGCAGGCCGCGCGGCGTCGGCTCGAGGTGCTCGATCCGGATCGCGGCGAGCTCGGCGCGCCTCAGTGCGCCGGCGAAGCCGACGACGAGTAGCGCGCGATCGCGCAATCCGCGCAGGTCACCGGGGATGGCGGCGAGGATGGCCCGCAGCACTTCGGCGGTTGCGGCCCCTTTCTTCGCAGGGGCAAGGCCGGCGGCCGCGGCGGTGCGGCGAATGCCGGCGAGGGTCTCGCCGACGGCGGCGTCGCCGGTCGGCACGGGCAGGCGGGCGAGGTGGTGGAGGTAGCGGATGGCCGCGCGGTGCACCTCAATCGTGGCGGGGGCCCGGCCCGCGACGCGCGCAGCGGCAAGGTACGCCGCGACGTCGTCGCCTCGGGCGGGCAATGCCGGGAGGCCGTGCCGGTCGCACCAATCGCACCAGGCGCGAACCCCGGCGCGGTAGGCGCGACGGGTGTTTGCGGCCTTGGCGGCGCGGGCAAAGGCGAGCGCGGCCGTACGGGCGGTCTCGAGACCGCCGCCGTCCGCGACCGGCAGGGTGAGCTCGGCCGCCGCCTCGAACCAGCCCCGGACGGCGTGAGGATTGGCGGGGAGGGGGGTTGCTGGTGGGCGGGCGGGGCTCGGCGGTTCTGGCATTGGCGGCAGTTTGCCGCTGAGTACTACGCCCGACAAGCAAAGTTATCGGACATACAAGGCGCATTGTGGGTGGTACATACCGCCAGACCGGGCAGGGCAGGGGGCTCCGACTGGATATTCGGACGGTTTTACCTTTGCGCCGGATTCGCGTAAGCTCCCGCCACAAGCCCCTGACGGAGCACGGCTCCGCCGTGACCGGCCCACTCGACCGCCTGCTCCCGCCGCCCGCCGCCGCCCCC
>DASQVL010000520.1:0-3169 GCA_035640795.1 Crenalkalicoccus sp.
TCTACACCACGCCGCGCGAATACAACTCCCCGATGGAGCTGCACGCGACGGTCGCCGCCTGGGGCGATGACGGCAGCCTGACGGTCTGGGAGCCGAGCCAGTGGGCGGAGGGCGCGCGCGGCGCCTTCGCCGCCTGGTTCGACCTGCCCCCCGGGAAGATCCGCGTCGTTTCGCCCTATGTCGGCGGCGGCTTCGGCGCGAAGATCAGCCCGCACGCCCATGCCGCGCTGGCCTGCCTCGCGGCGCGCGAGTTGCGGCGGCCGGTGAAGCTCGCGGCCACCCGGCCGCAGAACTTCACCGCGCACGGCCTGCGGCCCGCCACGCGGCAGAGGGTCGCGCTCGGCGCCGGCGCGGATGGCACGCTGCAGGCGCTCATCCACGGGAACCTGAACGAGACCTCCTTCGAGGACAGCTATGTCGAGCCGGCCGGAAGCCTGGCCAGGATCATGTACGCGGTGCCGAACCTGACCGCGACGCAGCGCCTCGCGCAGGTGAACATGCTCACGCCCGGCTGGATGCGCGCGCCGGGCGAGGCGGTGGGCGCCTTCGCCCTCGAGAGCGCGATGGACGAGCTGGCCTTCGCGCTCCGGATGGATCCGCTGGAACTGCGCCTGCGCAACTGGGCGGAGGTGGACCCCGAAAACGGCAAGCCCTGGTCCACCCGCCGCCTGCGCGAGGCCTACGAGGTCGGGGCCAGCGCCTTCGGCTGGCACCGCCGCCCGCCCCTGCCGCGCTCGATGCGGGATGGGCACCAGCTCATCGGCTGGGGCATGGCGGGCGGCGCCTTCCCGGTGTTCCGTTCCCCCGCCGAGGCGCGGGTGAGCATCCAGGCGGCCGACGGCACGGTCGAGGTTGCGACCAGCGGCGCCGATATCGGGACCGGCACCTACACCATCCTCGCCCAGACCGCCGCCGAGACGCTGGGCATGCCCGTCGAGCGGATCCGGGTCCGGCTCGGCGACACCCTCCTGCCGCGCGCGCCGGTCGCCGGGGGCTCGCAGCTCGCCAACCTGCTCACCGCTGCGGTGCAGAAGGCGGCGCGCGCGGCGCGGGTGGAGCTCCTGGCGCTCGCCGCCAACCACCCCTCCTCGCCCTTCAGGGCGAAGCGCATCAACGACTTCGTGGTCAGGGACGGAATCGTCGTGCCGGCCGACGGCTCGGCCGCAGGCGTGCCGGTCGCCGAGCTGCTGCGCCGGATCAGGCGCGAGCGGATCGAGGTGCTGCGCGACACCCTGCCCCCCGAGGTGGCGTCGGAGGAGGAGCGGCGGGCCGCCTTCGAAACCCTGCGCCAGCTGCAGGACACGACCGCGATCGGCGAGCACGCGGTCTATTCCTGGTGCGCGCAGTTCGCCGAGGTGCGCGTGGATGCGGATTACGGCACGGTGCGCATCAGCCGCCTGGTCGGCGCCTTCGATTGCGGGCGGATCTACAACCCGAAACTGGCCGAGAGCCAGTGGATCGGCGGCATGATCATGGGCATGGGGCAGGCTTTGCTCGAGGAAGTGCATGTCGATCGCCGCAACGCCCGGATCACCAACAGCAATCTCGGCGACTACCTGCTGCCGGTGAATGCCGACGTGCCCGACATCCGGGTCATCGCCGTCGGGGAGCCGGACCCGCATGCCAGCGCGCTCGGGGGCAAGTCGGTGGGCGAGATCGGCATCGTCGGCACCGCCGCCGCCATCGCCAATGCGGTGTTCCACGCGACCGGCCGGCGCATCCGCGACCTGCCGATTACGATGGAGAAGCTGACGCGGTGACCGCAGGGAGGCTGCGAGGCGCGCGCGCCGGCCCACCATGCCGTGCGGCGGCGATGCCCGGTGGCGGCGCGCCGGAGCACGATGTTGCCCCGCACTGACGCGGAGAGCCGATCTCTACCCCCCTTTCATGAAAAGCAGCTTCGAGTTGATGCCGGCCGGGCCTGCGCATCGCGCTGCGGAATGGCATGCTGAAGGACGCCTTCCGTCGACTCTGCCCCGGCTTCCGGTCTGCGCGGGTTGGAGCAGCGTTGGCGCCAGCGGAATGGAGAGAGGCGATGAAGACGATTGCTCTGGCGGTGCAGGGCGCCGGCGCCCACGGCGCCTTCATCTGGGGCGTGCTGGACCGCCTCTCCCGCGAGCGGGATCTCAGGATCTCGGCGATCAGCGCGACCAGCTCGGGCGCCCTGAACGCGGCCGTCTATCTCTACGGCCTCGCATCGGGCGGCGCGGAGGGGGCCCGCGAGGCTCTCGCGGAGTTCTGGAGCACGGTCGCCGCGCATGCCCTGTGGTCGGGCAACCCCTTCGTCGGACTCTCCTATTTCGGCGCGCTCCGCAACATCGACAGCCACCCGGTCTCGATCTGGATCCAGCAATTCGCGGTGCCCATCTCGCCCTACAACTTCCCCTTTCTGGGCGACCCCCTGGAGGCGGTGGCCACGGCAGTCCTGCGGCATCCGGAGCGGTTGAACCATCCCGACCCCCCGCTCTTCATCGGCATGACCGATGTGGTGAACGGACGCCGCGCGATCGCGACGCAGCCGAACATCACCATTCCGACGCTCCTGGCCTCCGCCTGCCTGCCCGCGAACTCCAGGGCCGTACGGATCGGCGAGAGCTACTACTGGGATGGCGGCTACATGGGAAATCCGCCCCTGGCACCGCTCGTCCGGATGGCCCGCGAAGGGGGCGCCCGCGACATCGTCATGGCGACGATCAATCCGTTCCGGCGGACCGATCTGATGCCGCCGATGACGGCCCCGCAGATCCAGGACCGGCTGAACGAGATCACCTTCAACTCGTCGCTCGTGCTGGAGGTCAACGGGATCGAGACGGTCAACCGCCTGCTCCGGCAGCATGCGCAGGGCTCGCCCTTCCGCGCGCGCGACAACAAGCCATGCCGGGAGATCCTGTTCCATCGCATCAGCGACGACGACTTCATGCGGGATCTCGGCTTCGTCTCGAAGGCCAATCCCAGCCTGCCCTTCCTGGAGGAGCTGCGGGACCATGGCCGGAGGGCGGCCGAAACCTGGCTGCGCACCGGCCTTGATCAGGTTGGCCGGACCTCGTCCTTCGACGTGAACGAGATGCTGGACCGGACCCTCGTGGCGCAAGCGGGAACCGAGCCGGCCCCGCGGCTGCCACTCCCCGTGCCGATGCTGCCGGAGATCGCGCCTGCGAAGGGATTCGGG
>DASQVL010000521.1:0-14293 GCA_035640795.1 Crenalkalicoccus sp.
CCCCCTACAAGGGCCCGGCCGAGATCGTCCTGCTCGACGCCCTGCCCACCAACCCCACGGGCAAGATCCTGAAGCAGCAGCTCGCCCAGCGGGCCACCACGCAGCAGTAGAAGGAGCCGACCACGATGGACAGCCCACGCAGCGCCTCGGTCGCCGTGATCGGCGCCGGCGACTTCATCGGCGCCGCCATCGCGCGGCGCTTCGCAGCCGGGGGCTACACCGTCTTCGCCGGGCGCCGCAACGGCGAGAAGCTCGCGCCCCTGGTCGCCGAGATCGAGGCGGCGGGCGGTCGGTGCAGCGGCCGCACCCTCGACGCCCGCAAGGAGGACTCCGTCATCGAGTTCCTGGCCGAGGCCGAGCGCGCCGCGCCGCTCGAGGTCTGCATCGCCAACATCGGCGCCAACGTCAGCTTCCCCATCCTCGAGACCACCGAGCGCGTGTTCCGCAAGGTGTGGGAGATGGCCTGCTACTCCGGCTTCCTGGCGGGGCGTGAGGCGGCGCGCCTGATGCTGCCCCGCGGGCGCGGCTCGATCCTCTTTACCGGGGCCACTGCCAGCCTGCGCGGCGGCCCCGGCTTCGCCGCCTTTGCCAGCGCCAAGTTCGGCCTCCGGGCGGTCGCGCAGAGCATGGCGCGCGAGCTCGGCCCGAAGAACATCCATGTCGCCCACCTGGTGATCGACTCCGGGGTCGACACGACCTGGGTGCGGGAGATGCGGCGCCAGCGCCTCGGCCAGGAGAGCTTCGAGCCCGAGCCCGACGAGTTGGTGAACCCGGCCTCGATCGCCGAGACCTACTGGCAGCTGCATCTGCAGCCGCGCGACGCCTGGACCCACGAGCTGGACCTGCGGCCCTATGGGGAGAAGTGGTGAGATGAGCGAGATCGAATTCCACTTCGACTTCGGCAGCCCCAACGCCTACCTGGCCCACCGGGTCATCCCGGAGATCGAGAAGAGAACCGGGGCGCGGTTCCGCTACGTGCCCGTCCTGCTTGGCGGCGTCTACAAGGCGACGGGCAACCGCTCGCCCGCGGAGGCCTTCCGGGACATCCCGAACAAGCGGGCCTTCATGGAGTTCGAGACGCAGCGTTTCCTCAGGCGGCACGGCATCACCGACTTCCGGCAGAACCCCTTCTTCCCGGTGAACACGCTCACCCTGATGCGCGGGGCCGTCGCGGCCCGGCACGAAGGATGCTTCGAGTGCTACGTCGAGATCGTCTTCCGCAACATGTGGTCCGAGCCGAAGAAGATGGACGAGCCGGAGGTCTTCCGATCGGTCCTCGAGGAGAACGGCCTCGATGCCGGACGCCTGCTCGAACGCGCCCAGTCGCCCGAGGTGAAGCAGGAGTTGATCCGCAACACGGAGGCATCCGTGGCCCGCGGCACCTTCGGCTCGCCGACCTTCTTCGTCGGCGGCGAGATGTTCTTCGGCAAGGACCAGCTCCGGGACGTGGAGGAGGAGTACCTCCGCCAGGGCACCCGGCCGGCCGGCGCACCCACCAGCCTCGCCTCCTGAGGAACACCGGACATGACCTTGCACGGCCTGCTCCGCGGCCGCCTCACCCTCCCGGTGATCGGCGCGCCCCTCTTCATCATTTCGGTGCCCGACCTCATCGTGGCCCAGTGTACCGCCGGGGTGGTGGGCAGCATGCCGTCGCTGAACGCCCGGCCTGCCGAGCAATTGGACGACTGGCCGGCCGAGATCCGCGAGCGGCTCGCCGCGCACGACGCGCGGCACCCCGAAGCGCCGGCCGCGCCCTTCGCCATCAACCTCATCGTCCACCGATCGAACGACCGGCTCGACCGGGACATCGAGCTGTGCGTCAAGCACCGAGTGCCGCTCATCATCACCTCGCTCGGCGCCCGCCCCGCGGTGAACGAGGCCATCCACGCCTACGGCGGCTTCGTGCTGCACGACGTCATCAACCAGCGCTTCGCCCGCAGCGCCGTCGAGAAGGGCGCCGACGGGCTGATCCTGGTGGCGGCCGGGGCCGGCGGGCACGCGGGCACCCTGTCGCCCTTCGCGCTCGTCCAGGAGACGCGGGCCTGGTTCGACGGCCCGATCGCGCTGTCCGGTGCGATCGCGACCGGGCGGTCGATCCTCGCGGCCCAGGCCATGGGCGCGGACTTCGCCTATATCGGCAGCGCCTTCATCGCCACGGAGGAGGCGCGGGCGGCGGAGGCCTACAAGCGGATGGTCGTGGACAGCGCCGCCTCCGACATCGTCTACAGCAACCTGTTCACCGGCGTGCACGGCAACTACCTGCGGGGCTCCATCGCGGCTGCCGGGCTCGACCCGGACAAGCTGGAGGTCTCGGACCCTTCCCGGATGGATTTCTCCTCCGACCGGAAGAAGGCCTGGAAGGACATCTGGGGGGCCGGGCAGGGCGTCAGCGCGGTCCGCGCCGTCGTGCCGGCCAGGGCGCTGGTCGCCCGCCTACGGCGGGAATACGAGGACGCCGTGCAGGGCATGCGGGGCGCGGCGACGTTGCTGCGCGCGGCCTGAGCGGATGGACGGCAGCGGCCCGCTCGTCCCGATGGCCTCCCGTGGCGCCGGCCCGGCGCGGCAGCGCGGATGACACGGTGATTCCCGTTTCAGGGTGACCGGCTGACGAATGCACTCCGTGAGGACCAACCTGAAATGCGCGGATCCTGCTCCGCCTCTGCCATGCACGGGGATGATTGGGCGGGCCCGCGTGAATTGGGTTCCAACTTACGTGAAAACTCCTCGTTTGCGGCC
This sequence comes from Crenalkalicoccus sp., assembly GCA_035640795.1. Classification (GTDB taxonomy): domain Bacteria; phylum Pseudomonadota; class Alphaproteobacteria; order Acetobacterales; family Acetobacteraceae; genus DASQVL01. The sequence goes on from DASQVL010000521.1 coordinate 2,737, forward strand.
GAACCGGCAAACGCATATGCCGGATTCGGGGAAGAAAGAGCGCTCGCCCGTGCGCCGCAAGATCAAAGCCAGACACAGGAGAGAGGACTCGGGTCGTTCCTTGGCAATTGCCTGTCGCCACCTTTCCGCGAAAGGAAAAGCAACATGCTTGAGTCCCTGGATGGCCGGATTTCGATATATCAGCCGGAGCAACCGGGACTGATTTTCCCTGCCATCCCGGAATTCACCTGTTTCGCAGAGGAGCGAGACTATCGCAAACGGCACCTCGTCGCCGCGTGCCGTGCCTTCGCCATGCATGGTTTCGACTACGGCTTCGCAGGGCATCTCACGGTCCGGGATCCGGAGCGGCCGGAACTCTATTGGACCAACCCGATGTGCGTGCACTTCTCCCAGGTTCGCATGTCCAACCTGATTCTGGCCGATCACAAAGGGACCGTCGTGGAAGGCCGATACGCGATCAATCGCGCCGGCTTCGTGCTTCACGCCGCCGTCCATGAAACCCATCCCGACATCGTCGCGATGTGCCATGCACACACGACCTACGGCACCGCCTGGTGCGCGACCGGCCGTCCGCTCGAGATGCTCAGCCAGGATGCCGCGTGCTTCTACAAGAACCACGTGGTCATCGGTGCGTCGGCGGGAGCGGTCGCGGTAGAGACGCAATCCGGGCAGTCAGTTGCCGAAGCATTCGGCAGCAACCGGGCCGCGCTGCACCAAAATCACGGCCTGCTGACGGCAAGCCGGCATAGCATTGATGATGCCGCATTCTGGTTCATCGCGCTCGAGCGCTGCTGCCAAGTGCAGCTTCAGGTTGCCGCCACCGGCATCAAACCACAACTCGTGCCTGAGGATCGCTGCGAATACACTCGACGGCATGTCGGCAGCGACTTCATCGGCTGGCTGCACTTCCAAACACTCTATGACCGGATTGCGGCCACTCAGCCCGACATGTTCGACTGAGGCATGGCTGTGAGCGCTGGCGCGCCGATCACGGGATCGCCCGCGAATGCCACGAGCACGATCTTCGGCGTGCTGCCGAGCGCAGTGCCCGCCAGGACGTCGCGGGCGCGAATCGGCGTCACGCCGGCGGCGATGTTGAGCAGCACCGCATCAACGTCGCGCAGGATTGCAGCATTGCGGATGCGCTCAATGCGAGCGGCATTCCGGTGCCCACCTCCTGTGTGTCCGGGCTCTGCGGCACCTGCAAGCTTCGCTTCCTACGCGGTGAGGTTGACCACAAGGACTGCATCCTGTCGGAGGAGGAGCGCACCGAATACCTCACGAGCTGCGTTTCCCGTGCGCGCAGTGGGATGCTGGTCCCCGATCTGTGAGCGACGGGCGTGGGGGCTCCATGGCCGGGGGCACAATCGACAGACGGAATACGGCTGGTAACGTCTCGTGCTGCCGCCGGTCACCGCCTGGCGCGCCCGTGATAGGAAGGGCGGGGAAGCTCGGAAGAGGGACGACCCGTGATCCTGATCCGCGCTTGGCTCGACCTTCCCATCGGAGCGGTCTTCCTGGTCCTGGCCGCCTGCCTCGCGGTGGCGACCGCCGCCGTCCACTGGCTCAGCTTCGGCCGCATCACCCGTCCGTGGGCACTGCGCCACGTCGGCGTCGTGGCGCCCTACGCCGGGGTCCTGGCGGTGCTGTTCTCGCTCCTGACCAGTTTCCTCGCCAACGACGTCTGGGAGCGCGAGAGGCAGGCCGAGCGCGCGGTCCTCGTCGAGCGCGACGGGCTGCTGACGGCCCACGAGCTCATCGCCGCCACCGCCGCGGACATGGCCGGGCTGCGCGAGGCGCTGCGGCGCTACGTCCGGGTGGTGGTCGCGGAGGAATGGCCGCTGATGGCCGAGGGCGGCAGATCGGCGGCGGCGGACGACGCCATCGACGCGCTGCTGCGCGAGGTGGCGAAGTCGGGCGTCGCGGCGGCGGTCGGGCAGGCGGCGCACGGCGCGCTGCTCGGCAGCCTCCTCCAGGTCCGCCGCGCCCGCGACGACAGGCTGCTGCTGAGCGGCGACCAGGCGGATCAGACGAAATGGGCTGCGGTGCTGATCCTGGCGCTGCTCACCCTGGTCGCGATCGGGATCGTGCACCTGGAACGGCCGCGGGCGCAGCTCGCGGCCCTGGTCGTCTTCGCCGTCGCGGTCGCAGCCACTCTCGGCCTCGTCGCGACGCGCGAGCGGCCCTTCGCCGGCGCCGAACGGATCTCGCCCGCCCCGCTGGCGGAGGTGTTGACCGATCTCACGGCTGAAGGCGACGGCTGAGCCGGGTACACGAGAGGCCCGGGGACTGCCTGGCCGACCGGATGGTCGGGGCGAGGGATCGGGTTCGAGCCGCCAATACCACTGGGGGGCTTTCGTGCATCAAGACACATGAATCCGCGCCGACACCTTGGATGACGGCCGATCAGGCGACGCGCGGCCGGTTCGCCGGTCGGCCCGGCCGCCGCGCTCGCTCTCGTCAAGCACGGCTTCCGATCCAGCTCGAGCCAAGCCAACACCGAGTGCGGGGATCATGAAGCCTACCAGCGGTACCCTCCCCGCCAAACGGGCCGATTGGCGCGAGCGCTGACAGAACCAAGCCAGCTGAGGACCCACGCAACAACGTGGTTCGGATCATGTCGTCGCTCCGCGCCGCGCACCCCTTTTCTTTTCCGTATCCTCGCGGCACCGTGCCGCGCATGCTCCGCTTTGATCGCCGGGCTGCCGCCGCCCAAGCCGATACGCTCGCCACCGAGTGGCGCACCGAAGGTGGCCCTGGCGGCGTGATCATCCTGTTCGGCCGGGACGGTCTGACGCATGCCGCCTGCGGCGGCCTCGCTGATCTCGCACACGGCCTGGCCGTCACGCCGGATACGTCATTCCGCTGGGCTTCGATCACCAAGCAATTCCTCGCCGCCCTCGCGCTGCGCGCGGGCCCGGGCCTGGACGAGGCGCTGGGCCGGCACCTCCCCGCGCTCTCGCCCGGCATCGCGGCGGTGAGCATCGGCCGAGCCCTCGACATGACCTCGGGCCTGCCGGATGCGATGGAGGCGGCCTGGCAGACCCATGTCCCACCCTCGGCCGCCATGTCGCGCGCAACGCTTTTCGACTTCGTCGCAAGGCTTCCCGGCCTGAATTACCGGCAGGGCTCTGAGATCAGCTACACCAACACCGGCTACCGCCTGGTGCAGCATCTGCTCGAGGCGCGGACCGGCCCGGTCGGCGCCGCCTGGCAGGACGGCTATTTCCGTCCGCTCGGGATGCGCGCGACCCGTTTCCCGGAGGACTGGACCGATCCGGTGCCGCGGCTCGCCCGGGGCTACTGGCGCGACCCGCAGGGCGCATGGCACGAGGGCCGGTACGGCCCGCATTTCTCGGCATCCGGTGGGCTCGCGGGCCCGGCGACCGATCTCGCGCTCTGGCTCGCCGGGATGCTTGCCGGCAGCGGGCCGCTCGTCGGCGTGCTCGAGGCGCTCTCCGCGCCGCGGCGGCTTTCCGGGGGGACCGAGACGAGCTACGGGCTCGGCCTCGGGCGGTCGCGGCTCGGCTCGCACGTCCTCTGCGGTCATGGCGGCTCGCTGCCGGGCTTCAAGAACCACGTGCTGCTGAGCCGCGAGCTCGATTCGGGCGTCGTCGTGCTCACGAACCGCGAGGAGACCGACAGCCTCGGCCTCGCGCTCTCAGTCATGGCAGCCGGCCTCGGGGTGACCCAGGCTCCGCCCCTGAAGCCGGACGCGCTCCGCCCCGGCCTCTACGCGGCCGAGGATGGCGGACCCTTCTGGATCGAGGTGGCGGATGGGTCCGTCTGCTTCCTCGGCGCGACCGAACGGCTTTACGCCGGCGACGAAGGCTGGGCCGTCTCGCGCAGCCCCTACATGTGGATCCGGCTCCGACAGGAGCGCGAGGCGATCCTGGGCACGGTCAACCATGTTGCCCGGCGCCTCGTCGCGGTCCGGGACGCGGCTTGCGATCCGGCCTGGGCGGGGGAATGGCGCAACGGGAGCTTCGGCGCCTCCTTCACCATCAGTGCCGATGGCACCGCGCTGACGACGGGTGCCGGACCGCTGCGGGGCACGGTGCCGCTGACCCCGCTCGGGGCGGGGCGTGCGGTGTTCCGCCGCGCCGATGGCCCCTGGTCGCAGCGCCCCTGCCTGCATTTCCAGGGCGACACGGTACGGGTCGTCACCAATCGCTGCCGCGTGCTGGAGTTGCGTCGGGCCTGACCTCGCCGGCCAAGTTACGGAGAAGATCGATGACGCTGCGCTCCACCTTGATGGCTGCCGGGCTCGCCGCCTCCCTCGTCGCCCCTGCCGCCGCGCAATCGGTCCTGCGCGTCGTGCCGCATGCGGATCTCCGGACGCTCGACCCGGTTGCCGTCTCGGTCGTCATCACCCGCATGCACGGGCTGATGATCTACGAGACGCTGTTCTCCTGGGATGCCGCCCTGCAGCCGAAGCCGCAGATGGTCGATACCTGGTCCGTCAGCGGCGACGGGCTGACCTGGCGCTTCACGCTGCGTGAGGGGCTTCGCTTTCACGACGGCAAGGCGGTGACGACGCGCGACGTCGCCGCCTCCCTGCGGCGCTGGATGGCCCGGGACACGGTCGGCTCGCGCCTCGGAGACGCGCTTGCCAGCCTCGACCTGGTCGACGAGCGCACCTTCACCCTGGTCCTCAAGCGGCCCTTCGGGCTCATGACCTACGCCCTCGGATCCGCGGTCGGGCAAATCCCGGCGATCATGCGGGAGGAGGACGCGCAGGCCGATCCGTCGCGCCCGGTCTCCACCACCATCGGCTCCGGCCCCTTCCGCTTCGTGCGCGACCAGTGGATGGCCGGCCAGCAGGTCGTCTACGAGAGGAACCCCGACTACCGCCCGCGCAGCGAGCCAGCGGACGGGCTTGCCGGCGGCCGGGTGGTCAAGGTCGATCGCGTCGAGTGGCGCAACATCCCCGATGCCTCGACGGTCGCGGCCGCGCTGCAATCGGGCGAGATCGACATTTGGGAGCAGGTCGCCACCGACCTGGTGCCGGTCGTGTCACGCCAGCGCGGGACGGTCATCGACAGGCTGAACGCGCTCGGCACCCAGGGCATGCTGCGGCCCAACAGCCTCTTCCCGCCCTTCAACGATGCGCGCGCCCGCCTTGCCCTGGCCTACATCGTCGACCAGGCCGACACGATGGCGGCGGGCTTCGGCGACCAGCGCTGGTGGAAGCGCTGCGAGGCCTATTTCGTCTGCGGCACCTCCTACGCCTCGGAGGCCGGGTCGCAGCCCTATGCGCGGCCCAATGTCGAGCGTGCGCGCTCACTCCTCGCGGAAGCGGGCTACCGCGGCGAGAAGCTGGTCTTCATCACCACCAACGACATCCCCTGGATCGGCCGCATGGCCGAGGTCGTGGCCTCGGGCATGCGGCAGGCCGGCATGAACGTCGATCTGCAGTATAACGACTGGGGCACAGTGATCACCCGTCAGCCGCGGAAGGACCCGCCAGATCAGGGCGGCTACAACCTCTTCGTCACCGGCGCTTCCGGTGCGACGATGTTCCATCCCCTGACGAATATCGGCGCCAACATGGCGTGCGATGGCCGGAACTGGGCAGGCTGGCCCTGCGACGAGGACGCCGAGCGACTGAGGGCCGCCTTCATCGAGGCGACAGACGAGGCCTCGCGGAAGCAGCTTGCGGACCAGCTCCAGGCACGGCTCGCCGTGGTGCAGCCGTACCGACTGCTCGGCCAGGCGGATGTGCCCTATGCGCGGCGCGCCAACATCGAGGGCGTCCTGGCCGCGCCGGTGATGGTGTTCTGGAACATCGAGAAGCGCTGACCCCCGCCACGGCGCTCGGGCGCGTCATCCGGAGGATCGCGTCCAGTACCCGCCGATGGTCGCGGGCCAGCCGACCGCCGAGCGGCCTTGCAGACCACATGGAGGGCTCGAAAACGGCCCACTCCTCCACGTCAGCAGTCTATCCATCAAGTTCGATCTCCAACCCGGAGATCAACTTGAAGGCGCCTGGGGGCGTTGCGCCGGCGGGACCTCCAGCGCGTCGCGCGGCAGGACAAACTTAAAAACGGCCCCCCGCGGCTCGTTCGCCTCGGCCCACAAGCGTCCCCCGTGCGCCTCGACGATCGAGCGGCAGATCGACAGCCCCATGCCCAGGCCGCCGGGCTTGGTCGTGTAGAACGCCTCGAACAGCCGCGCGAGCTTGGCCGGATCCAGCCCCGGGCCGGTGTCCCGCACCGCCACCAGCACGCCGCCCGCTTCCGCCCTCGCGGTACTGACCAGCAGCGCGCGCGACGCCCCCCCGCCGACGCCGCGCATCGCCTCGATCGCGTTGACGACGAGGTTCAAGACGACCTGCTGCAGCTGCACCCGATCGCCCTGGACCGGCGGCAGGCCCTCGGCCAGCTGCGTCCGGACCGAGACGCCGTGCTTCACCAGCTCGCCGTGGAGCAGGGCGACGACCTCGCGGATCGCCTCGTCGATCTCCAGCTCCTCCTCCCGCGGCGGCGCCTTCTCGACCAGGGCCCGGATCCGGCCGATGACGTCGCTCGCGCGGTTGGCGTCGCTGACGATGCGCCCGAACGCCTGCCGCGCCTCCTCCAGATCCGGCGGCCGGGCGCCGAGCCAGCGTAGGCCGGCCTGGGCGTTGGTGAGCGCCGCCGCGATCGGCTGCCGGACCTCGTGGGCGATCGAGGCGGTGAACTGGCCCATGGTGGCCACGCGGTTGGCGTGCGCCAGCTCCATCTGCACCTCGCGGAACCGCCGCTCGCTCTCGCGCGCTTCTGCTTCCACCCGCTTGCGGTCGGTCAAGTCGAGCACGAAAGCGACACCGTGGTTCCCGGTTCCATCGAAGCTCGCCACACCAATCAGCACGGGCACGCGGCTGCCGTCTTTCCGGAAGTATTCCTTCTCGAACGGTTGCGCGCGGCCGGTCATCTTCACCTCAGCCACAGCCTCCGCGTCACGGTCGCGCCAATCCGGCGGCGTCAGCTCCGTCCAGCGCAGGCGGCCCGCGAGGAGATCCTCGCGCTCGTAGCCCACCATCCGGAGGAACGCGTCATTGGCCTCCAGAATCCGACCATCGAGATCACGGATGACGATCCCGATGATGTCGGCGTCGACCAGGCGCCGGATCTTGGCTTCGCGTTCCGCGAGATCGCGGTACAGACGGGCATTCTCCAGCGCGATTGCTGCCTGCGAGGCAAGCAGCTTCAGCACCGCGATCCGGTTCGGCGCGAAGACGCGAGGTGTCAGGTTGTTCTCCAGGTAGAGCGCGCCGATGAGCTTGGCCTGGTTGATCAAAGGCAGGCAGAGAATGGACCGCGCCTCGTGGTGACGGACGTACGGATCCGAAGAAAACGGGATCTGGGCCGCGGCATCGTCGAGAACCACGGTCTCCTGCGTGTGCAGGACATAGTGGAGGACCGACTCCGGCAGCGCGGTCGCAGTCACCGCCTCACTGCGCAGCTGCACCGTGGCCGTGTCGCCGCTGGCGGTGGCCTCCGCCGCGATCCGCCGCTCAGCCCCTCGTGACAGGATCAACAGCCCGCGCTCGGCCCCGGCATGCTCGAGGGCGGTGCACAGGAGCGTGTCGAGCAGCTTGTCCAGCACGATCTCGCCCGAGACGGCTTGTGACACCTTGAGCACGGTCGCCAGATCCAGATGTTGGACAGGTGCCCCGATCGTGGTGGTCGGATCGGGTGCCCGCTCCTCCCGGAGGTGTGGGTACAGCTCATCGAGTTGCCGCACCTTCCCATCGGCGCCCCAACTCAGGTAGCAGTGCCGGGCATTTCGCAGATACGCGTCAGCGATCGTCTGAAAGCCGTGCGCCGCGCAAAACCGTGCGGCGCGTTCGTGGGCCAGGCCTTCATTCTGGATGAAGCCATGCTCGCGCGCCAGCCTGATGGCCTCTTCATAGAGGCGCATCGCGTCCAGCTCCCGGCCTTCGAGGCGCGCAATCTCGGCCCCTACCAATGCCGCCCGGTTCGCGAAAGTCGCGGGGCAGTTCTCTGCCCAGACCGCAAGCTGCTTGTGATGAGCCGCCAGCGCTTCCAGACGCTGGGGCCGCTCCTCAGCCGAGGTCGAATCGCAATGTGCCGCCCGGGCGAGTGCCCCGTAGAAATGGTATTCAGCCAGCTCAAACTGGGTCGGCGCCGTCCAAAGTAGCGAAGCAGCTTTCGATACCGCCGCGATGGCAGATGCCTCGTCGCTGGCGTAGATGCTCGCTTGCAGCTTACGAATCCAATACCAGCACGCGCCAATGGCCAGCTGGGGATTGTTCTCCAGACGTTGCTCGAAGCAGGCCTCGTCGAACTCCGCGTCATTGAAGGAGGTGAAGTCCGGCGTCAGTCCACGGAGCATCCGGATGAGCCTGAGCTGCCCGGTGATGCAGTCGCTGGCGAGACCGAATCTTACTTTCCGCGCGAATTCGAGCGCATGCTCGGCCTCTCGCTCGACGTCACTGAGCGAGTCTCCGGTGGCGACGCGGTTTGCGATCAAGTCGATGCGGCTATAGGCCGCGTAAGAAAGGTCCCCGGCATCCTGCGCGGCTTCAAAGGCGCGCCTCAGGAAGGCGCGAGACGTCTGCAAGGGCTGGGTCCAGTGAGCGACGTGGACCGCGAAGACCAGGTAGACGCGAGCCCTGAAGCGGTCGAGCCCATGCTTCTCGACCAGATCCAGGCCAAGCCTGCCAAAGCGGAATCCTGCCTGGTACTCCCCGAAGTAGGTCCCCAGGACGCCGCCCAGCCATGCATAGGCGAGGCATGATCCGTCGCCGTTGCCATGCTCCAGGCTGAGGGTCACCATCCGACTGACGACGAGGCGGAACAGATTCAAGTCGGTGAACAAGGCCGGGGAGGTGAGCACCGTCAGCACGTCCATGGTCGCGCACCGGTCCGGGTCTCTCATCGGCGGCAAATCAAGCAGTGCTTCGATCGAACCGGCTCCCAGCCGCCGCCACAGCTGATCATACTCCTGGCGGACCTCCTCCGCCGTTGCGTGCAGCGACCACGGGCCCTCGACCCGGCGGAGAAACTCGAGGCCGACCCTGACAGCGTTGTCGCTCTGGTCCAAGGTCGTGTAGAGATTGATTCGCATGCCGGCAACGGCTGCGGAGTCGACGGTGGTCCGCGCGCGAGTCGAAAGCATGGCGAGCCGTTCTTCCGCTGGCGCCAGCTCTCCCATCAAGTATTCGCACTCGGCCGAGTTGAGCTCGAGGTCGAAGGTGAGTCGGTAGCACCGTTCCCACCCGGTCTCCGCGAGCAATGCACGGCCGGCGGTGAAATACCGCAATGCCGCGTCGTAGGCGCTTGCCGCCTTGGCGCGTTTGCCCGCCGTCAGGTCGAGTCCGGCGACCAGTTCGCACTCCTCCTGCGTAGTGATCAGTGCCGCACCGCGATCGAACTGGCTCACGATGTCGAAGATCTTCTCCTCGAGGTCCTCCGCCGGGGTCCCGGCCGCGAGCACGCGGCCGATCCGTAGATGCGCGATGGCTCGCTCGCCTTCGGGGATGAGCGCATACGCCGCCTCTCGGATACGGTCGTGAAGGAATGCGTAGGTGCTCTCCGAGCGCAGGACGAGGCCGGACCGCACGGCGTCCCAGAGCGTTGCGTGCGTCGCCTCCTTGCCCCGCCCCTGCACCACGGCCAGCGTAGCCGTCTCCGCGACGTTCCCCAGGCAGGCCAGCTGGCCTAGAGCATTCTGGGTCGCCCGGGGCAGGCGGCTCAGCTTGGCCGCCATGAGATCCGCCACGTTGTCGGTGAACCCCTTGGCGCGGATGCGTGTCAGGTCCCAGGTCCAGGTCAGCATGCCGGGATCGAATGCCAGCAGCGCCTCGTCCGCCAAGGCGAGGAGGAACTGGATCGTGAAGAACGGATTGCCAGCCGTCTTCTCGAACACCAGCTCGGCCAGAGGTCGCACGCGCCCCGGCGCCGTGTTGAGGGCATCCGCCAGCAGTTGCGCCACATCGTCCGGCCGCAAAGGCGCCAGCACGATCTCCCGCACGCGCCCGCCGGCGCCGCGGATCCTCGCCAGCGCCCGCGCGAGTGGGTGCGCGGGACCGACCTCGTTGTCGCGGTAGGCCCCGATCAGCAGCAGGTGCTGCACGTCCGGGTGCGTGACCAGATGCTCGATTGAATCAAGGGTTGCCGGGTCCAGCCATTGCAGATCATCGAGAAACAGCGCCAAGGGGTGCTCCGGCTGGGCAAACACGCCGAGGAAACGCCGGAACACCAACTGGAACCGGGCCTGCTGGTCCTGTGGCGGAAGGTCAGGGGCCGGCGGCTGCTCACCGATGATGAGAGCCAGCTCCGGGACGAGATTGACCATGAGCTGGCCGTTCGGACCCATCGCCTCCTGCAACGCGGCGCGCCATTGGCTCATCTCCGCGTCGCTCCTGCCGAGGAGCTGATGGACAAGGCTCCGGAATGCCTGCGCCACCGTCGCATGAGGGATGTTGCGCTTGTACTGGTCGAACGTGCCGGCGGCAAAGAGCGCGCGCGGCACCAGCGCTCTGTGCAACTCCTTGACGACCGAAGATTTGCCGACGCCGGAATAGCCCGAAACGAGCACCAGCTCGGGCGCGCCGCTCTTGACGACCCGATTGAAGGCCCCGAGCAGGATCTCGGCTTCGCGCGTTCTCCCGTACAGCTTTTCGGGAATCAGCAGCCGGTCTTGCGTGTCGTGTTCGCCAAGCGGGAAGCCGTCGATGCGGCCGCAGGATTCCCAATCGGCCAGGCAACGCCGTAAGTCTCGCTCGAGGCCTGCCGCGGTCTGGTAGCGCTCCTCGGCCGTCTTGACGAGCAGCTTCATCACGATTCGCGAGATCGGAGACGGGACTTTCTCCAGCCGCTCGCTCGGGGGCACCGGCCGTCGCGCGATTTGGCAGTGCACCCACTCCATCGGATCGGATGCGGTGAACGGCAGGTGCCCGGTGAGCATCTGGTAGAGCGTAACGCCAAGCGAGTAGAGGTCGCTTCGGGAATCGATCGAGCGATTCATCCGCCCCGTCTGCTCAGGCGCCATGTAGGCCAGCGTGCCGGCGATGACCTCGGGCGGCGCGGGCGCCTGCCGCTCGCGCGGCAGGCGCGAGGCCAGGCCGAAGCCGGTGAGCCAGACCCGGCCGGTCGCGGGCTCGGCCAGGACGTTCGCCGGCTTGATGTCCTTGTGAACGAGGCCGCGCGCGTGCAGCTGGCCGAGCGCCGCGGCGAGGCCGGCGGCGAGACGCAGGAAGCGACCGAGCTCGAGTGGCCCGTCGAGGAGGTGGTCGAGCGGCTCACCCCCGGGATCGGACAGCACCAGCATCGGCTGGCCCCGCTGGCGCAGCAGGGCACGCGGCACGGCCGCCCAATCGGCCCCCAGCGCATCCCGCAGCGCATATTCGTGCTCCAGGCGTTCGATGCTGCGCGGGGCCGGGTGCGCCGCGGCGGGGGCGAGGACCAGCGCCGGAGATGGATCGTCGTCCAGCCTGCCCCGGTAGAGGATGAACTCCCGGTCCTCGCGGACGACCTGGAGGCGCCATTGAGCCAAGCCGGTCATGGGACGCAGCCGAAAGTACCCTTCAGCAATATCATACACTGTC
>DASQVL010000522.1:0-3898 GCA_035640795.1 Crenalkalicoccus sp.
TGGCCCATCTCCTGCAGCAGGAAGCAGGCAGCCGCCGGGATGGGCGAGGCGGCGCCGACCGCGACATGGCGCGCCGCCGGCGCGCTGGGATCGAGGATCAGCCGCGCGATCGCGACGGCCAGAAGCTCCTCGAGGCGCGGCGCGCTCATTCGGCGGCCAGCGCGGCGGCGCCGAACACCTCGCGCTGCAGCCAGGCGGCGAAGCCGGACTCCGTCCGTGCCTCCTGCGCATAGGATTCGAGATAGGCGGGATCGGCCGCGTACTCGTCCAGCATGCCGGCGGGATGCGCGCCGCGCACGGCGATCGCCACGGCCTCCACATAGGTCGCGGCGATGGCGCCGGGGGCCAGCCGCTCATCCGCCAGGAAGTCGCCTTCCACCACGCGCTCCACCGTGACCAGGCTGCGGCGCGCGGCATGCGCCATGGTCGCGCATTCCCGCTTGCGGCCGACCCAGACATTGCCCCGGGCGTCCGCCATCGGCGCATGGAACAGCGCGAAGTCCGGTTGCAGCGCGGGCAGCAGCACGATCGGGTCGCCGCCCGGGCCGAAGGGATTGTCGATCACCCGCCAGTCCGGGCGGTGCGCCAGCAGGTCGCTGCCGATCAGCCCGCGCAGCGGCATGAAGGGCACGCCCTTCTCGGCCGCCTGCAGCGCGGTGTGGATGGCCGGGCAGGTCGCGTCCTTCGCGCGGATGGCGCCCGCCTTCACGGCGGCGGAGAAGCGCGGCGCGAAGCCGGCCTCGCCGAGCGAGACGGCGCTGGTCTCGATCTCGGCGGCGCAGCCGGCGCCGATCAGGATCTCCGCCGCGAAGCCGCCGACCGGCACGCCGATCAGGCGCAGGCCGCGCGCGAAGCGACGGATCAGTGCCTTGGCGAGTGCGACCGCGGGCAGCGAGTTGTCCGGCGGCAGGGCGAGCAGCGCGCCGTCCGGCACGGCGGCGGCCAGCGCCGTGAGGCTCAGGGGCGCGAAACGGTGCGGGTTCATCCTCATCCCTCCCTTGCCGGCCAAGCTAGAGCAGCGCCCGCGCGAGTGGAACCGCTGCGCGGTTCCGCCGTGCGGGCATGCGCTGCTCCGGAGGCGTCTTCTGGAGCACGACCGCCGCCGGCGCGAAGGGCTGGCGCGCGGCCCGCCAGTCGGGCTATCGCGGCCTATGCGCCTCTCCGGCCCGCGCGTCGCGCTCCGCCCCTTCCGGCCGGCGGATGCCGAGGCCTTCGCGGCGATGAACCGAGACCCGCTGGTCATGCGCCACTTCACCGCGCCGCTGACGCGGGCGGAGAGCGACGCCTTCCTCGCCCGCATCGCTTCGCACCAGGCAGCCCATGGTTTCGCCTTCTGGGCGGTCGTGCCGCAGGGGGAGGAGGCGCCGATCGGGCTCTGCGGCCTGCAGCATGTGCCCTTCAGCGCGCGCTTCACCCCGGCGGTCGAGATCGGCTGGCGGCTGCGGCCGGACCGGTGGGGGAAGGGCCTGGCGGAGGAGGCGGCGCGGCTCGCCCTCGGCCATGGCTTCGGGGCGCTCGGCCTTGAGGAGATCGTTGCCTTCACGGCGCCGGCCAACGCGCCCTCCTGGCGGCTGATGCAGCGGCTTGGCATGCGGGCGGATGGCGGATTCGAGCATCCGCGCCTGCCGGAGGGCCATCCCTTGCGGCCGCAGCTGCTCTACCGGCTGGCGCGGGGACGGTAACGGAGTTGCGCGTCGGGCCAGGGTGTGCTTGCAATTGCGAGTCAGTCGCATTCGCAGGACCGCCATGCCCCCTCGCCGCCTCCTCCTCGCCCTGCCCGCCCTGGCCGCCTCCGGCGCCGCGCTGCGCGCCACGGCCACGCCCGCCCTGCCGGCGCCGGAAGTGCCGATCTGCCGCGGCGGACTCCGCCGCGTGGCCGAGGTGACGGAGCGCGACGCCACCACCCCGGCGGCGGTGGAGGCCGACTTCCTGGAGAAGCTCGGCCTGCTGGAGGGCCATCTGATCATCGGCCACCGGCTGCTGGATGCGGGGCAGAGCCGGCTGGCGGTTCCGCATTTCGGTCACCCGATCCGCGAGCTCTACACCTGGCTGGAGCCGCGGCTCGCGCGCCGCAGGACGCCGGGCTTCGAGGCCGAGCTGCAGGCGATGGAGGCCTGGGCGGAGGCCGGCAACAAGGGCACCGGCGGCGCCTTCGAGGTCGCGTGGAAGGCGCTCGGCCCCAAGCTGCGCGGCGCCCGCGACACCACGCCGGCCGGGCTGCGCGCGAGCCCGCGCTTCATGCTCGGGCACCTCTCGATGATGATCTACGACGTCGCCTCCGATTACGGCGAGAGCATCGAGCGCGGGCGCATCGTCAACATCGTCGAGTATCACGACAGCATGGGCTTCCTGCTCTACGCCGCGGCGACGGCGGCGGAGCACCGGGAGGGAAGCGGTGCAGCGGAGATGCAGGAGGCGGCGGCGGTCATCGAGGATCTGCGTCGCCTCGCCTATCCCGAGCTGCTGCCGCCGGGGCGGCCGCCGACCAGCGTGAGCCATGTGCGGGCGCGGTCGGACCGGCTGCAGGCGATCGCGGATCGCGCGCCGGTATGATGCGGCGGCGTCGCGTCGGTTGCCCTTGGGGGAGGAGGGGAACCTCCTCCCCCAAGACCCCCTCCGCCCTTTTTCTCCGCCTTCCTCGTCGGCGCTTGCCCGGTTCGCCGGGACGACTCCCGGCCGAGCCGCGCGGCGCGGGTACGGGCCGACGCGCGGCCTGGCTGGGGCTGCTCTTCGCCGCCTTCCTTCCGCAGCTTGCCCTCGCGCAGATGCGCAATGTCGGCCCCGGCGTCGCCGACCGCACCAGCACCCTGACGCGCGGCGGCGGCGAGGACGTGATCTTCGGCGGCGAGGTGCAGGCAACCACGGAGCTCGACGTGAATGGCAGCCGCCGGGGCCTCTCGGGCTACGGCAACCTCTTCACCGAATCCCTCGCCGCCGCCTACCTGCTGCTGCCCGCGGGCTTCGCCGTGAACGGCGTGCTGCGGCTCGAGCAGAGCGACCGCGCGCTGGACGGAAGCGGCAGCGTCTTCCGCGACCAGACTCTCTGGGCGGACGAGCTCTACCTCACCTGGTCCTGGCGGCAGCTCGACCTCTTCGGCGGCAAGATCCATCCGCGCTTCGGGAGCGCCTGGGACCGTGGCCCGGGCCTCTACGGCACGGATTTCGGGCGGGACTACGAGCTGACCGAGAAGCTCGGCGTCGGCGCCAGGATCTGGGTCTCCGACCTGCTCGGCGTCACGCCGCGCATCGGCTCGCACAACCTTCAGGTGGAGGTGTTCGAGGCGGACCGCAGCTTCCTCTCGACCTCGGCCATCAGCCCGCGCTGGGCGCAGCCGCGCATGACGACCGATCCGGAGACCGGCGAGCCGGTGACCACCACCGCCTTCCGCTGGCAGAACCGGCGCACCACCGGTACGCCGGACAACTCGGATTTCGCCGGCGGCACCGTGCTCTCCCTCGCGGGCTTCGGCATCCCCATGCCGCGGGGCCTGGCGGGCTACACCCTGTCGCTCGCCGCGCGGCGGCCAGGCGCTGATGCGGTCGCGTCCGGCCGGCCGGGGACGGAGCGCTTGCTCTCCATCGGCGCCTTCTGGACCATCCCGCTGCCGCTGCGCCTGACCGCCGCGCCCTTCGCCGAATACGTGCTGCAGGACCAGGCAGGCGGCTTCCGCCGCGCGAGCGTGGACTGGCTGACCGCGGGCTTCGACCTGCGGCGCGCGCCCTGGACCCTCTCCTACGCCTTCCTGCAGAACGGCAACGAGGACCGCGCCGAGGGCACCCGCCTGACCCGCGTCGAGCACACGGCGAGCGTCACCTACGACCTCTACTTCGTCGCGCCCCTCCCCATCCTGCGCAGCGCCGCGGTGACGCTGGGCTGGCGGCGGCTGCGCGAGGGTGG
>DASQVL010000523.1:0-2655 GCA_035640795.1 Crenalkalicoccus sp.
CGTCGGGCCGCGTCATCGGGCGGAACACCGCGTGGTCGCGCGCCTTCGCGGCCTCCGGATCCAGCATGGCGGCGAGGTCGGTCAGCAGGCGCTGGTGCGGCATGCCGCCATAGGCGTCCCACACCGCAGCCGCCACAACGCCCCCCGGGCGGACCGCCCGCGCCATCTCCGCCATCGCCTGGCGGGCGTCGGAAACGAAGTGCAGCACCAGCAGCGAAAGCGCGCGGTCGAAGCCGGCATCGGGGAAGGGCAGGGCGCAGGCATCGCCCTGGCGGAAGCGCACCCGGGGATCGGTGATGCGGGCCCGCGCGGCCCCCAGGAACACCTCGGCGTAGTCCAGCGCCTCCACCGCGGCGACCGGGCTCGCAGCCAGGCGCTCGGTCAGGCTGCCGGTGCCGCAACCCACCTCCAGCACGCGCTCGCCCGGTTCGAGGCCGGCGAATTCCAGGAAGGGCACGGCGAGACGGCGGCTCCAGCGGCCCATCAGCCTTTCGTAGCGCTCCGCGTCGCCGGCATTGAAATTGGACGGCATGCCCCACTCCCCACCCTGCTGCGGCGCCACCGCGCCGGTCACACGACGCTGTTGCGGCCCATTTCCAGGAATTTCTCACGCCGCCGCGCGCGCAGCGTCGCGCCATCCAGCGCCAGCAGCGGCGCGAGGCAGGCGGCCACCTGCTCCCCGACCGCGGCGATCGTGGCCTGCGGGTCGCGGTGCGCGCCGCCCATCGGCTCCGGCACCACCGCATCCACCAGGTTCAGCCGGCGCAGGTCCTCGGCCGTCAGCCGCATCGCCTCGGCGGCCAGCGGGGCCTGCGCCGCGTCGCGCCACAGGATGCTGGCGCAGCCTTCCGGGCTGATCACCGAGTAGACCGAGTGTTCGAGCATCAGCACGCGGTCGGCGGTGGCCAGCGCGATGGCGCCGCCCGAGCCGCCCTCGCCGATGATGGTGGCGACGAAGGGCACGGGGGCCTCGAGGCAGGCCTCGATCGAGCGCGCGATCGCCTCCGCCTGGCCGCGCGCCTCCGCCTCCACGCCCGGGAAGGCGCCGGCGGTGTCCACGAAGCTCAGGATGGGCAGGCCGAAGCGGCCGGCGAGTTCGATGATCCGCCGCGCCTTGCGATAGCCCTCCGGCCGGCTCATGCCGAAATTGTGCCGCACGCGGCTCTCGGTGTCGTCGCCCTTCTGGGTGCCGAGCACGGCGACCGCGCGCCCGCGGAAGCGCCCGAGCCCGGAGACGACCGCGGCGTCCTCGGCGAAGGCGCGGTCGCCGGCGAGCGGCGTCCACTCCTCGATCAGCGCGGTCAGGTAGTCCAGGCATTGCGGCCGGTCCGGGTGGCGCGCCACCAGCGTCTTCTGCCAGGGCGTCAGCTTCGCATAGGTGGCGCGCAACAGCCCCTGCGCCTTGTCGCGGAGCCGCCCCACCTCCTCCGCCACGTCGATGCCGCCGGCGTCGGTGGTGCGGGAGAGTTCCTCGATCTTGCCCTCGAGCTCGGCGATCGGCTTCTCGAAATCCAGGAAGTGGCGCATCGGGTCCCCTTGGGCCGGGGGCGGGTAGCCCAAATCCCGGCCGGGCGGAAGCGGAGGCGGGGACGGCCGGAAGGCGCCGGCCCGGGGGGCCTGCGGAACCGCTCCGCTGTCTCCATCATGAACGCCGGTTCACCCGATGCGCCGCTTCGCGACCTCACCTCCCCGCCGGCTCACCCCCGCCCACAACTTCGCTTGCCAAGCCCCGCGCGAAGCGGGACATCTCGGCACCCCAGGCGGACCTGACTCGTCATGCACCGCGCCCTCGCGCTCGCCCTCCTGCTCGCGCTGGCCGCCCCGGCGCGCGCCGACCTGCTCTACGTGCTGAACTCGGGCGAGGCCTCGATCAGCCTCGTCGATCCCGCCACCCCCGAGGAGCTGCGCCGCATCCCCGTCCTGCGGGAGCCGCACCACCTGACCCTGACGCCGGACGGCACCTCCCTGGTCGTCGCCGATGCGGTCGCGAACGAGCTGCTCTTCCTCGACCCCGCCACCGCCGCGCTGCAGCGGCGCCTTCCGGTCAGCAACCCCTACCACCTGGCCTACAGCCCGGATGGGCGGGTGCTCGTCATCGCCTCGCTCCGCCGCGACCAGGTGGACCTCTACGATGCCGAGGGGCCGCACCTCCTCGCCCGCCACCGCCTGCCGGACATGCCGAGCCACATCGCCTTCCGGCCGGACAGCACGGTCGCCTACGTCACCCTGCAGGGCAACCGCCGCGTCGCCGCCATCAGCCTCGCGACGCGGGAGGTGCTGTGGCAGGCCGAGGTGGGGCCGGAACCCGCCGGCATCCTCTGGCATGAGGGGCGGCTCCTGGTCGGCGCCATGGGTGCCGACTACTTCGCCGTGCTGAACCCGGAGACGCGCCAGGTGGAGCGGCGCATCACCGTCGGCCGCGGCGCCCATACCGCCTTCCGCGGGCCGGACGGCACGCTCTGGCTCACCAGCCGGCTGGACAGCCGCGTCACCGCGCTCGACCCGGCGACGCTGATCCCGCGCCGCGTCTACGACATCCCGGGCGGGCCGGATGACCTGGTCTTCGACCCGGCCGGCCGCATCTGGATGACGCTGCGCTGGATCGCCCGCGTCGCGCGGCTGGATCCCGTGACCGGCGCGGTGGAGGAGGTCAGG
>DASQVL010000524.1:0-5010 GCA_035640795.1 Crenalkalicoccus sp.
CTTCCCCGACTGCGTGATGAGAAGAACAGAAGCCCCCATGCGCTCAAGTGCATTATCGATCTGATTTTGAGCCTGATCGGCTTGAGATTCTTTTTTCTTAAAGGTACCAAACATAACGCTCCCCCCCGTGACTGAAGTTGAAGACGAAATACAATTGGAGGCAGCCTCTGAGAGTCTGCTCCCGCCTCCACCCGGCACAGGGAGCCGCACGGCTAAACTCCTGTGCGAGCCAACTAACCCGCAAAATTCATGAGGCCAGCCGAGGGCTCTGGACGTGCCGCGGTTTGCTCGCTCGCCGGTTGTGTGGGCGCGCGTGGGCGGCGCCGGGGTCGGTGCCGGCGTTCGGATGCGGATCGCGGGGCTTGGGGTTGCGGGTCGAAGGGCTCGGCAGGGGCGTTCGCCCCGGTGGTCAACAGACGAGGCGCGGCAGGCGCTCGAGGGCGAGGCGCATGACGGCCTGGTCCGGACAGGTGCTGGGCAGGTGCAGCATGACCCGGGTCTTCAGCGCGACGACGCGGGCGGCGAGCTTGACCAGGCGCAGGCGGAGGGTGTCGAACTGGGCCACACGCCAAGAGGACCGCTTCGGCATGAGGCTGCGCAGGGACCAGAGCAGCCAGTAGGCGCCGGTGTGCAGCATGAGGCGGAACTGGTTGGCGGTGGCGCGGGTGCAGGAGGTCCGGTCGGCGGCGAGGTGCCGCTTCCAGGCCTTCAGATGATTTTCCGCCTGTCCGCGCCGGCAGTAGGTCCTCTCGTAGAGGGCGCGAGCCGAACCGCCGGGCAGGTTGGTGACGACGAAGCGCGTGTCGGTGCCCTGCGCGCTGGCCTCGACCCGGGCGACGATCCGTTCGACCCGGCTCCAGCTCCCGGCGCCATCCCGGAATTCCTTGTAGCGGCGCAGCTTGTCAGTCCCGGGCGCGGCGGCGCGCCGGGCGGCGGTGCTCCGCTCCAACGCCTCGACATGCCGGCGCAGGGTCGTGGTCGAGGCGACACCGAGGATGAAATCCAGGCCCTCGGCACGGCAGAAGTCGAGCACCTCGGGGGCGCAGTAGTGGCTGTCGGCGCGGACCAGGATCTCCACCCGCGGCCAACGGCCGCGGATCTCGCGCACCAAGCGGCGCAGGAACGCGCGGGCCTCGTGTCCGCTGGGCCGCTTGGCGGGCCGCAGCATGGCGGCTACGGGCCGGCCCTCCCCGTCGAAGACCACGATCGGCTGGAAGCCGTATTCGTCGTGGTGGGCGTTGAACAGCCGCAACTGCTGCCCGCCGTGGACGGCGTCAAAGGTGTCGTCCACGTCGAGCACGATCCGGCGCGGCACCTGGCGGAAGCTGCCGCAGTAGAGCCCGACCATGGCCCTGGCCATGCGCAGCAGGGCGCGCACATCCGGCTGGTTCTCGAGGCGAGAGATGGTCGGCTGCGAGCAGAGCGAGGCGCCACCGGGCAGGTGGTCGAGGGCCAGCTTGAACACCGGGTCGTGCCGTAGGCTGTCAGCGTCGTTGCCGTCCTCGTAGCCGGCCGCGATCATCAGCATGCGGAAGCGCACGATGTCCGCGAGGCCGTGCCGGACCCGCTCCGGCGTCCGCGGGTCGTCGATGCAGCCGGCGAGCCGATCGGCGATGCCGAGCCGCTGCTCGACCTCGCGCAACGCCAGCAGGCCGCCATCAGAGGACAGTTGTCCGCCGTCGAAGCGGGCGACCAGGGGCCTGCCGGCGACCGGTGACAGACCGGACAGCGGCAACGCAGATTCAACTCTGGCGGGCATGGTCTCCGAGAACGGCAGGATTCAGGGGTCGCATCCGAATCCTATGGCCGCTCGGCGGCTTGCTCCATGCCCGCCAGCCCTCACGCATAAAGCGGGCTAGCCCGGAAAATTCATGAGGCCGGCTGGGGCGCGCGAACGGCGGGCGCCCGGCGCATTGGTGGAGGCGCGGTCGCGTTCGATCGCCGCCGACGTTGCTGGCGGTTTGTTGGTGCGTATCGCAGGGCTGGTGGGTTGCGTTGTTTGGGGCTCGATCGGGGCGTCCGCCCCGTTGCTCAGCAGGCGAGCCGCGGCAAGCGCTCCAGCGCGAGGCGTAGGATGGCCTTGTCGGGACAGGCGCTCGGCAGATGCAGCATGACGCGGGTCTTCAGCGCGACGACGCGGGTGGCCAGCTTCACCAGACGCAGCCGCAGGCTGTCGAACTGCGCGACGCGCCAGGTCGAGCGCTTCGGCATCAGGCTGCGCAGCGACCAAAGCAGCCAGTAGGCGCCGGTGTGCAGCATCAGGCGGAACTGGTTGGCGGCCGCACGGCAGCAAGAGGTGCGGTCGGCGGCCATATGGCGCTTCCATGCCCTGATGTGATTTTCGGCCTGACCGCGCCGGCAATAGATGTCCTCGTAGATCCCGCGCGCGGTCCCACCGGCGAGGTTGGTGACGACGAATCGTGTGTCGGTGCCCTGCGGCCCGGCTTCGACGCGGGCGATGATGCGCTCGACGCGGGTCCAGCTCGCGGCGCCATCGTGGAATTCCTTGTGGCGCCGGAGCTTCTCTCCGCTCGGCGCGCTGGCGTGGCGCCGGGTGGTGCTGGCTTCCAGCGTCTCGACATGCCGGCGCAGCGTCGGGGTGGCGGCGACGCCGAGCAGGAAGTCGATGCGCGCCGCGCGGCAGAAGTCCAGCACCTCCGGCGCGCAGTAATGGCTGTCGGCGCGGATCAGGATCTCGACGCGCGGCCAGTGACCACGGATCTCCGCCACCAGGCGGCGCAGGAAGGCGCGCGCCTCGGCGCCGGTCGGACGCCTCGCCGGGCGCAGCATGGCGGCGACGGGGCGGCCGTCCGCGTCGAAGACGACGATCGGCTGGAAGCCGTATTCGTCGTAGTAGGCGTTGAACAGCCGCAACTGCTGCCCGCCATGGACGGCGTCGAATGTGTCGTCGATGTCGAGCGTGATGCGTCGCGGCACTTGGCGGAAGCTCGCGCAGTAGAGCGCCACCATGGTGCGCGCCATGCGGACCAGCTCGCTTCGCCGCGGCGTGTTCTCGAGGCGCGACAGCGTCGGCTGCGAGCAGAGCGCCGCTGCGTCGGGCAGGCGACCGTTGGCCAGCTTGAACGGCGGATCGTGCCGCAGGCTGTCGGCATCGTTGCCGTCCTCATATCCGGCGGCGATCATCAGCAGGCGGAAGCGTAGCATGTCGGTGAGGCTGTGCTGGATCCGCTTCGGCGCGCGCGGATCGTCGATGCAGGCGGCGAGGCGCCGGGCTACGCCGAGGCGCTCCTCGACCGCACGCAGCGCCAGCAGGCCGCCGTCGGACGAGAGAGACCCGCCGTCGAAGCGGGCGATGATCGGCTTGCCTGCGACCGGTGACAGGCCCGGCAGGGGCAGCGTAGCGTGTGCGTCGGCGGGCATGGTGTCCGGAAACGGCAGGGTTCTGGGTTCGCAGCCGACTCCTACGTAACTCCAATGGCTTGCGCCATGCCCGCCAGCCCTCATGCATTTTCCAGGCTAGGGCCAATACCGTTCACTTTGGCTGCTGAGGCTCGTAGGCTGCCGGCTTGATGGTGCGGGGTCGGCAGCGATGGCCGGTGTTCCTGCCGGCCTGCCGGCCGGTGTTCGTTTGAGTGACCACATCAGTCTTGGGGTGATTGCCCGGGCGGTGCCACCCGAGCGGGTGCGCCAGGTGCTGGCGGAGACCGGCAAGGCGAGCGAGCGCGAACGCGACCTGCCGGCGCCGGTGATGGTCTACTACGCCATCGCCCTGGCGCTCTACATGGGATCCAGCACGCGCGAGGTGCTGCGCTGCCTGCTGGAGGGCCTGCGCTGGCTCTGGGGCGCTGAGGCGGTCAAGGCGGCGGGCAAGAGTGGGATCTCACAGGCCCGGAGCCGGCTGGGTGACGTGCCGCTGCGGCGGCTCTACGAGGCTCTGGTGCATCCAATCGCCACCCGTGCCACCCAAGGGGCGTGGTATCGGGACCGGCGGCTGGTCAGCCTGGACGGCTCCTGCCTGGAGGTGGCCGACACCGAGGCGAACCGGGCCGCGTTCGGCCTGCCGGGGGCCAGCCGCGGCGCGAGCGCCTTCCCGCAACTGCGTTTCGCGGCGCTGGTGGAAAATGGTACCCACGTGCTGTTCGGCGCCCGTCTGGGGCCCTACGCCGAGGGCGAGACGACGCTGGCCCATGCGGTGCTGACGACGCTCCGTCCCGGCATGCTGTGCTTGGCCGATCGGCAGTTCTTCGGGCATGCACTCTGGCTGACGGCGATGGACACCGGCGCCGACCTGCTCTGGCGGGTGAAACACAACCTGCGCCTGCCGCGCGAAGCGGTGCTGGCCGACGGCTCCTACCGGACGACGGTCTATCCCAGCGACAAAGACCGGCGGCACCGCCAGGGCGGCGTCCGGGTGCGCGTGGTCGAGTACCGGCTGGAGGGCATCGCCGGGACCGAGCCGCTCTATCGGCTGGTGACCACGATCCTCGACCCGGCGCGGGCGCCCGCGGCGGAGCTGGCCGCGCTCTATCACGAACGTTGGGAAATCGAGGGCGCGCTCGCCGAACTGAAGACGCAACTCCGCGGGGCCCGCGTCGTGCTGCGCAGCAAGACCCCAGAGTTGGTCCGACAGGAGTTCTGGGGCCTGCTGCTGGCGCATTTCGCCGTGCGCGGGCTCATGCACGAAGCCGCCCTGCAGGCGGACGAAGATCCGGACCGCCTCTCCTTCTCGCACGCGGTGCGCGTCGTCCGCCGCAAGGCGCCGCTGTTCGCCGCGCTTTCCCCCCCGGGCCCGGTGCGCCCTGCATAGGGCGGTGCTGGAGGAGATCCTGGAGGAGCGCGTCGTCAGCAGCCGCGGTCGGCAGGTGCCACGCGGGGTCAAGCGCAAGATGAGCAACTACCCGCTGCGGCCCCGCGCCCCGCAATCGATCACCCGCGTTGATTACAGGGCCGCGATACGGATCTCAAAGTGAACAGCATTGTCCCTAGCCCGGAAAATTCATGAGGCCGGCTGGGGCGCGCGAACGGCGGGCGCCCGGCGCATTAGTGGAG
>DASQVL010000525.1:0-3477 GCA_035640795.1 Crenalkalicoccus sp.
CCGCCACAAGCCCGGCCTTCACCGCGGCGATCGCCGGCGTCACCAGCCGCGCCATCTCCCCGGGCTCCGGCACCAGGCAGTCATACCCGCGCGCCGCCAGCCGGTCCTGGTAGAGCCGCATCGCCAGTGTCCCCGCGGTCGCCAGCACGCCCACCCTCCCCGCCGGCACGTTGAGCCGCACGAGTTCCGCCGCCGCGGCATCCACGATGTGCAGGATCGGCAGAGGCGTCTCCGCCTGCAGCGCGTCGAACCAGCCATGCGCGGTGTTGCAGGGAATTGCGATGGCGCCGCAACCCGCCGCCTCCAGCCCGCGCAGCCCGCGCAGCAGCCAGGGCAAGGGGTCCGCGCCGCCCGAGAGCCGCGCCGCGGTCCGGTCCGGCACCCGCGGGTCGGACCAGAGCACGGCGGGGATGTGGTCCTGGTCGCGCTCCGCCGGCGTCAGCCGGGTCAGCCGCAGCATGAACTCGGCGCTCGCCAGCGGGCCCATCCCGCCGAGAACCCCCAGCACCCGTTCCGTCATCCGCCCGCCTCGCGCCCTGCGGGGCGAGTGTGCCGGATCAGGGCAGGATCATGAAGTTGGCGGTCGCGCTGGTGCGGGCGATCAGTGCGCGCACCTCCGGGTTCTCGTGGCTGCGCTCGGCGATCAGCGCCTCCATCGGGCAGAAGAACTCGTGCGGATGCGCCACCTGGCTGCGCGCGAAGCCCTCGTAATGGCGGTGCTTCAGGCCGAACACCACGCGCACGTCGCGCACAGGCAGCAGCAGCGGCTCCGTGGGCTCCGCCTTCAGCAGCTTGATCAGCCGCCAGCGCGGCGTCGGGTCCATCGCCTGGGCGGGGCCGAGCAGCCAGGGCACCGGGCAGTAGGCGAGCAGCGAGGAGGTGGAGGGCGCGAAGCGCGAGCGCTTGTCGAGCAGGTTCTGCATGGAGGAGCAGGCCTCGATGCAGAGGATGTCCACGAAGGGGTCGCTCGGCTGGGTGGAGAAGTGCAGCCAGAGCCCGTCCGGCAGGGTCCTGAGCCGGTTGGAGCCCGGCATCTTCAGGAAGGGCTGCGCCGCCTCCGAGGGGTCGTTCGGCCGGCCGCGCAGCCAGGTCCCCGGCTGCTTGGGGCTCGCCACCACCCCTGGCGGTCGCTGTGGCCAGGTTTTCAGCCGATGACGCACGAGGGCGTCCAGGGGCTGATGACCCTTATGCGGAGACGGCGCCTCAAGCATACAGGGAAGTCCACCGTGCTGTGCAACCTGAGGATGAAAACTGGACGAGGCTTTGCCTGTATGCAAGGGCAATTTGTGCAGAGGTGAAACTTCCACAGTGTTCGGCTTGCTGCAGCGTGACTTCATTGTCACGGCAGCGCGCCGGCTACGACCGCGCGCCGCACCCGTGATGTCCTGCTTTCAGAGGCTTGTGCTGCTTTATTGCCACGCGACCTTTGCCGCGCAGCCTCAGCCGCGTGGCCTGGGGCCGGCCGCGGCCGGCACCCCTGCCCCATCCATATCCATATCCATTTCCATGGGCTGTGGGCCGCGTCCTTGCCGGCCTACGGGCCTGCGCTGCGCGGCTCCCCTATCCCAGGCAACCCGGGGCTCCCGGGCAATGCGGTCCGGCCGCATCGCCGGGCCGCCCGCCACCCTGCGCCGGGCGGCGGCTCAGCCGCGGCGGTCGAGCGGCACGTAGTCCCGCTGCGGCGCGCCCGTGTAGATCTGGCGCGGCCGGCCGATCCGGTTCTGCGGATCCTCGACCATCTCCTTCCACTGGCTCACCCACCCCACGGTGCGCGCCACCGCGAACAGCACGGTGAACATGCTGGTCGGGATGCCCATCGCCTTCAGGATGATGCCCGAGTAGAAGTCCACGTTCGGATACAGCTTGCGCGACAGGAAGTACTCGTCGTGCAGCGCGATCCGCTCCATCTCCATCGCGATGTCGAGCAGCGGCTCGTCCTTGATGCCGAGCTCGCCGAGCACCTCGTGGCAGGTCTCCTTCATGATCTTCGCCCGCGGGTCGAAGTTCTTGTACACCCGGTGGCCGAAGCCCATCAGCTTGGTGTGCGCGTTCTTGTCCTTCACCTGTTCGATGAAGGCCGGGACGTTCTTGGGATGCCCGATCTCGGAGAGCATCTTGAGGACGGCCTCGTTGGCGCCGCCATGCGCCGGGCCCCACAGCGCCGCGATGCCGGCGGCGATGCAGGCGAAGGGGTTGGCCCCGGTGGATCCCGCCAGGCGCACCGTGCTCGTGGATGCGTTCTGCTCGTGGTCGGCATGCAGCACCAGGATGCGGTCCATGGCGCGCGACAGGATCGGGTTGCTGATCCAGGGCTCGGCCGGCACCGCCTGCAGCATGTAGAGGAAGTTCTCCGCGTAGCTCAGGTCGTTGCGCGGATACATGAAGGGCTGGCCGAGCGAGTACTTGAACGCCCAGGCCGCGATGGTCGGCACCTTGGCGATCAGGCGGAAGGCGGCGATCTCCCGCTGCCGCGGATCGTGGATGTTGAGGTTGTCGTGGTAGAAGGCGGCCATCGCCCCGACCGCGCCGCACAGCACCGCCATCGGGTGCGCGTCGCGGCGGAAGCCGTCGAAGAAGCGGCGCAGCTGCTCGTGCACCATGGTGTGGTAGATCACGCCCTTGCGGAACCCATCGGACTGCGCCCGCGTCGGCAGCTCACCCTCCAGCAACAGGTAGGCGACCTCGAGGTAGTCGGAGCGCTCGGCCAGCTGCTCGATCGGGTAGCCGCGATAGAGCAGGATGCCGGCGTCACCGTCGATGTAGGTGATGCGGCTTTCGCAGCTCGCCGTCTCGCCATAGCCCGGATCGAAGGTGAAGATGCCGAGCTCGCCGTAGAGCTTGCGGATGTCCACCACCTCCGGCCCCAGCGTGCCGCGGAGGACGGGCAGCTTGGCGCTGCGGTTGCTGCTGTCGAGGGCGAGGGTCGCGGACCCCGCGATGCTCGGCTTGCCGTCGGTGCTCATGCCTGGTCATCC
The DNA here is from genome assembly GCA_035640795.1 of Crenalkalicoccus sp. Lineage (GTDB taxonomy): Bacteria > Pseudomonadota > Alphaproteobacteria > Acetobacterales > Acetobacteraceae > DASQVL01. Next base: position 2,976 of record DASQVL010000525.1, read on the forward strand.
TTCCTGCTGCGGCGTCCCGGAACTCCCTCGTCCACGGGCGAGCGGAACCACGTAATGGCGCCGACATGGTGCAGTGCAAGATATCGGTCGCCTGACTGGCTTGACAACGCGGTGCGGAGCAAACCGGGGACGGCGCCTCCCCGGTTCCACGGTTCGTGTGCGGCGCCGCCCGGGATACGGCCAGACCCGTGTTGGCCTGGCCGTGTAGGCCGACACGGGCCCGGCCCTGCCCTGGTTGAGCCGGCGATCCAGGCCCTCGCATGCCGGGCTCCGGTCTGCGCGCCCACGGCGATCGCGGGCTAAAGCCCGCCTCCGGCGCTTCCCCAGAGGCCGCGTCCCGCGTTGCGCGCCGCGGCTTCCGCCCCGGCGAGGTCCGGCCCCTCGGCGCGGGCCCAGCCAGCCGCGACCAGCCCCGAATTCACCTCCGTCCCGCCGGCGCGGCAGGTGCCGAGCGCCCGGCCCTGCGCGTCCCGCCCGTCCAGCCGGCAGTCCAGGTCGCGCG
>DASQVL010000526.1:0-2605 GCA_035640795.1 Crenalkalicoccus sp.
CTGCAGGGCCTGGTCGGCGCGCCCTTCGCCCGAGCCCTTGGTGACGACGATGCCGGCGGCGACCGAGACGAGCAGCGCCGGAATCTGGCTGACGAGGCCATCGCCCACGGTCAGCATGGAGAAGGTGGTGGCGGCGTCCGCCAGCCCCATGCCGTGCCGGCCGAGGCCGATGGCGAGCCCGCCCACCAGGTTGATCGCGGTGATGACGAGACCGGCGATGGCATCGCCGCGCACGAACTTCGCCGCACCGTCCATGGCGCCGTGGAAGGCGCTCTCCTCCTCCAGCTCGCGGCGGCGGCGGCGCGCCTCCGCCTCCTCGATCAGCCCGGCGGAGAGGTCGGCGTCGATCGCCATCTGCTTGCCGGGCATGGCGTCCAGGCTGAACCGCGCCGCCACCTCGGCGATGCGGCCGGAGCCCTTGGTGACCACCATGAAGTTCACGACGAGCAGGATGGCGAAGACGATGAGGCCGACGAGCACGTCGCCGCCCATCAGGAAGCCGCCGAAGGCCGCGACGACATGCCCCGCCGCCAGCGGGCCTTCCGCGCCATGGGTCAGGATCAGCCGCGTGGTGGCGACGTTGAGCGCGAGGCGCAGCAGGGTGGAGAGCAGCAGCACCTGCGGGAAGGCGGTGAAGTCGAGCGGGCGTTCGAGGAACAGCGCCACCATCAGCACCAGCACGGACAGCGTGATGGAGAGCGCGAGCGCCGCGTCCAGCAGCAACGGCGGCAGCGGCACCACCAGCACGGCGAGCAGCAGGGCGACGCCGAGGGCGAGCGTCACGTCGCCGCCGGGACGGGCGCGCTCCAGCCAGGCGGGAAGGGCGAGGCCCTGCATGGTTCAGCGCGTGGCGAAGGCCGGCAGCAGCTGGCCGGGGGCGACCGGCACGGCGACCCCCTGCGCGCGGTATTCGTGCAGCTTGTTGCGCAGCGTGCGGATGGAGATGCCGAGGATCTCGGCGGCGCGGGTGCGGTTGCCGAGGCAGTGCACCAGCGTCTCGAGGATCAGGTCGCGCTCCACTTCCTCCATCCGCCGGCCGACCAGGGCGGCGATGGGTTGCGCGGGCGGCGCGGCGGGCGCGGGCGCGCCGGGGGCGGGTGCGGGGGCGGGCGCCGTGTCCCCGGCGGGCGCGGCGGAGCGCGTGGCGGGCAGGGGCGAGAGGCTGATCGCCTCCGCGCCGATCGCCGCCCCTTCGGCCAGCAGCACGGCGCGGTGCAGCGTGTTCTCCAGCTCCCGCACATTGCCGGGCCAGGGATGCCCCAGCAGCGCCGCCCGCGCCTCCGCGGTCAGGCCGCGTTCCGGCATGCCGTTGGCGCGGGCGAAGCGCGCGGCGAAGTGCTCGGCAAGTGCCAGGATGTCGGCCGGCCTTTCGCGCAGCGGCGGGATGTGCAGGGGGATGACGTTCAGGCGGAAATAGAGGTCCTCGCGGAACCGGCCGGCGCGGACTTCCGCGGCGAGGTCGCGGTTGGTGGCGGCGAGCAGGCGGACATCCACGCGGACGGGCTGGGTGCCGCCGAGGCGGTCCACCTCCCTCTCCTGGATCACGCGGAGCAGCTTGGCCTGCAGCCGGGGGTCCATCTCCCCCACCTCATCCAGCAGCAGCGTGCCGCCATCGGCCTGCTCGAACTTGCCCTTGCGGGCGGCCACCGCGCCGGAGAAGGCGCCCTTCTCATGGCCGAACAGCTCGCTCTCCAGCAGGCTTTCCGGCAGGGCGGCGCAGTTGATGGCGACGAAGGGGCCGTTCGCGCGGCGCGAGGCGCCGTGGATGTGCCGCGCCAGCACCTCCTTGCCCGTGCCGCTCTCCCCCGTGATGAGCACGCTCGCCTCGGCGCGGGCGATCTGCGTCGCGCGCTCCAGAAGCGTTGCCATGGCCGGGTCGCGGTGCACCGGCGCCTCCGGCGCGCCGGCGGCGGCCTGCAGCATGGCGGCGATCAGCTCGGCCTCCGGCGGCAGGGGCAGGAATTCCCGCGCCCCGGCGCGGATGGCGCGCACCGCGGCCGCCGCATCGGCATCCCGCCCGCAGGCGATCACCGGGCAGGCGATGCGTTCTTCCGAGAGCCGCTCCAGCAGCCAGACCACGTCATGCGCGAGATCGCAGAGCACGAGGTCGGCACCCTCCGCCCTGAGCCGCGCGAGGCCGGCCGACACACCTTCCGCGTGGGAGAGCCGCGCGCCGCGCGCCATGGCGAGCCGCGCCGCCTGGCCGAGCTCGGCATCCAGCGCGCCGATGATGAGGAGGCGCGTGGTCATCCCATGCGCTCCGCCTTCACGATCTCGGTCATCGTCACGCCGAGGCGGTTGTCGTCCACCATCACCACCTCCCCGCGCGCGACCAGGCGGTTGTTAACGTAGATGTCCACCGCCTCGCCCAGCTTGCGGTCGAGCTCCACCACCGCGCCGCGGCCGAGCTTCAGCAATTGCGAGACCTGCAGCGTGGCGCGGCCGAGCACGGCGCTGACCTGCACGGGGATGTCGTAGACCGCCTCCAGCTCCTTCACCCCGGCCTGGCCCGGCGCCCCCGCCGGCGCCGCCGGGCGTGGCGCGCCGGCCGCCACCGCCTCGAACCCGTCTTCCGTCATCATTCCTGCGTCTCCCAGAGGCCGAG
>DASQVL010000527.1:0-3067 GCA_035640795.1 Crenalkalicoccus sp.
ATGCTGAAGGAGGGGAAGATGATGTGGAAGCTGATGGTCGAGGCGAATTGCAGCCGCGACAGCAGAAGCGCGGTCAGGTCCATGGCTGTTTCCCCTCAGCGTCGGAGATTGGACTTGGCGAAATCGACGACCTCGTCGGCCAAGGGCCGATGCGGTGCGGCGGCAGCCCTTTCGGCGGCGGGCAAGATCTCAACGCTGCCGGTGATGAGCGCTGCGAGGATCCTGGACTTCGCCTCGCATCCAGGCCTGATGGCGTGCTGCGGTGGTCCGGCCGCAGCCCCACGGCAGATCTCCAGTCGAGCCGCACATCCGGGACGTCCCAAGGAGCGGCAGACGCCCTTGTGGCGCGTGCAGCTCGATGGCCATCATAGCCGCCCCTCCGAGTAACATCGGAAAGCAGCCGGAGCTCAGAGAATCCCGATGGCCCATGAACTCCTGATGGCATGTGCGGCTGCGCCTCGACCAGATGCGCCGCGTCGGCGGCGCAAGGGTCAGGACCCTGTGGGACCAATATGACAGCGCAGGTCGGACCGAAATACTGGCCCGGAGGACGGTTCGACCCTCAATGAGGAAGAGGGAACCTATACTCCGGTATAGTACCGGCCTCAGAGGCCCCTACCCTACCTTGGGAAGGTCGCCTGTGCAGTTGCGCCTCGGCCAGATACGCCGTACCGGCGGTGCAAAGGCCAGGATTTCTTTGGACGGGCATCACTTGCACGCACGCCCGGACGTGCGGTCATGGCCAAAGCCCGTCGAGGTGCTCAGGGCGGTGTTCGCCCATTACGCTCCGAGTGCGTGCGGCCCCGGCATTGGCGAGCGCGTTCGCGCGACGAGGTCCACGACTGTCCTGATCGTTGGCGGCCTCGTGCCTGTCGGGCATGTGCTGGACGGACAGCGCGTCTTGCCGCTCGCCGCTCTTGCCTCGGAAACGCTTATTCCGTTCCCGCGGGCTCGACCGCCGCGCAGCCGTCGGCGCCGGCGGCAGCGAAGCGGTCGAAGAAGCCGTGCTCGGCATGGAGCATGCTCAGCTTGGCGCAGAAGCGCGGTCTGTCCATTCTCCTCAGCGACTGGCTGCGGCCGCCTCGGCGGGGGCGGCGGTGTCGATGACCGAGCCCGAGACGTCGTCGAGCGTCAGCGAGGGATCGAGGCAGAGGATCTCCTCGAACTCGTTGACGTTGTGGATCTCGGTTCCCATCGAGATGTTGGTGACGCGCTCGAGGACGAACTCGACCACCACCGGCACCTGGTGTTCCCGCATCAGGGCGCGGGCGCTGGCGAAGGCCTCCTTGAACTCGTTCGGGCTCTTCACCCGGATCGCCTTGCAGCCCAGGCCCTCCGCCACCGCGACGTGGTCCACGCCGTAGCCCTCGACCTCCGGCGCGTTGACGTTCTCGAAGGCGAGGCTCACCTCGAAGTCCATTTGGAAGCCGCGCTGCGCCTGGCGGATCAGGCCGAGATAGGAGTTGTTCACCACCACGTGCAGGTAGGGCAGCTTGTGCTGCGCGCCGACCGCCAGCTCCTCGATCATGAACTGGAAGTCGTAGTCGCCGGACAGCGCGACGATCTCCCGTCCGGGATCGGCGGCGCGCACGCCGAGCGCCGCCGGCAGCGTCCAGCCGAGCGGGCCGGCCTGGCCACAATTGATCCAGTTGCGCGGCTTGTACACGTGCAGGAACTGCGCGCCGGCGATCTGCGACAGCCCGATGGTGGTCACGTAGCAGGTGTCGCGGCCGAAGGCCTCGTTCATTTCCTGGTAGACGCGCTGCGGCTTGAGCGGCACCTCGTCGTAATGGCTCCTGCGCAGCATGTGCCGCTTGCGGTGCTCGCACTCATGCGCCCAGGCGCTGCGGTCCTTGAGCCGCCCCGCCCTGCGCCGCTCGCGCGCCGCCTCGACGAAAAGCGTGAGGGCCGCCTTGGCGTCGGAGACGATGCCGTAGTCGGGGTTGAAGACGCGGCCGATCTGCGTCGGCTCGATGTCCACATGCACGAACTTCCGGCCCCTGGTGTACACTTCCACCGAGCCGGTGTGGCGGTTGGCCCAGCGGTTGCCGATGCCGAGCACGAAATCGGACTTGAGGAAGGTGCGGTTGCCGTAGCGGTGGCTGGTCTGCAGCCCGACCATGCCGGCCATCAGCTTGTGGTCGTCCGGGATCGCGCCCCAGCCCATCAAGGTCGGGATCACCGGCACGCCGGTGGTCTCGGCGAATTCGACGAGCAGGTCGGAGGCGTCGGCGTTGATGATGCCGCCGCCGGCGACGATCAGCGGCCGCTCGCTGGCGTCGAGCATGTCGAGTGCCTTCTCGATCTGCCGCCGGCTCGCGGCCGGCTTGTACACCGGCAGGGGCTCGTAGGTGTCGGGGTCGAACTCGATCTCCGCGGTCTGCACGTCGATCGGCAGGTCGATCAGCACCGGGCCGGGGCGGCCGGAGCGCATCAGGTGGAAGGCCTGTTGGAAGACGCGCGGCACCAGGCCGGGCTCGCGCACGGTCACCGCCCATTTGGTCACCGGCTTGGCAATGGACTCGATGTCCACCGCCTGGAAGTCCTCCTTGTGCATTTTGGCCCGCGGCGCCTGGCCGGTGATGCAGAGGATCGGGATGGAGTCTGCCGCGGCGGAGTAGAGCCCGGTGATCATGTCGGTGCCGGCGGGCCCGGAGGTGCCGATGCAGATGCCGATGTTGCCGGCCCGCGCCCGCGTGAAGCCCTCCGCCATGTGCGAGGCGCCCTCGACGTGGCGGGCGAGGATATGGCGGATCGTGCCGCGCGCGCGCATCGCCGCGTAGAAGGGGTTGATCGCGGCGCCAGGCACGCCGAAGGCCGTGGTGGCCCCCTCCAGCTCCAGGACCCGCACTGCCGCCGCCGCCGCCGTCATCCGTGCCATGGTCCGTCCTCCCTGCCCGTCGCGCGGGCCGCCAATGTGGGAGACGGAATACCGGATGTGCTGCCGCGCATCAGACAGAGTTCCTACAATGCGGCTTCATATGGATGTTACTGCATGGGTTAGGTCTTGCCGCCGGTGCTCAGGGCCCGGGTGGCGGCCAGCCCTCACCGCGCCCCTTGGCGTCGA
>DASQVL010000528.1:0-4480 GCA_035640795.1 Crenalkalicoccus sp.
CATGATCGTCGATCCCGCCGAGGGCGCGGCCGCCGGCGGACCGCCGCTGATCGAGGGGGAGCGCGCGTGACAACGACGGGAGCGGGGGCGGTGTTTCCGCCCTACAACAGGGCGCGGGTGGACGAGCTGATCCCGTACGCCCGGAACGCGCGCACCCACTCGGACGCGCAGGTGGCGCAGATCGCCGCCTCGATCCGCGAGTTCGGCTTCACCAACCCGATCCTGGTCGACGGCGAGCGCGGCGTGATCGCCGGCCATGGCCGGCTGCTCGCCGCCCGCAAGCTCGGCCTCGCCAAGGTGCCCACCATCGAGCTCAGCCACCTCAGCCCCGCCCAGCGCCGCGCCTACGTGCTGGCCGACAACAAGCTGGCGCTGATTGCCGGCTGGGACGAGGACCTGCTCCGGATCGAGCTCACCGACCTGCAGCTGGAGGGCTTCGACCTCGGGCTGACCGGCTTCGACGCCGATGAGATCGGGCGGCTGCTGATCGACGCGACCGATGGCCTGACCGACCCCGACCAGGTGCCGGAGGTGCCGGCCGAGCCGGTCAGCCGCCCGGGCGACCTCTGGGTGCTGGGCCGGCACCGCCTGGCCTGCGGGGACGCCACGGACCCGGCCACCATGGCGCGTGTGCTGGGCCCTGTGCGGCCGCACCTCATGGTGACCGACCCGCCCTACGGCGTTGCCTACGACCCCGCCTGGCGCAACGCGGCGGGGGTCAGCACCACGCGGCGCACCGGCAAGGTCGAGAACGACGACCGGGCGGACTGGCGCGAGGCCTGGGCGCTGTTCCCGAGCCCGCACAGCCCGTCGAGCAGCCCGACCGCCGCGCCCCAGTACCACCCCGCCCCTGCCAGAACCGTGCGTCATCGCAGCCCCATCTTCATCCCGAGACGGTGCACGACGCGCGCTGGGCACTTCTTCCTCGACGGTGTAATGGCGTAGCCCGCGTCAGGGCGTCGCACCGCGAGTGGTCTGCAGTGCCTCCGGGCGCACGCGGTAGAGGGTCCAGTCGGCGAAGCGCCGCTCCCGCCGCACCAGCGGCGAGGCGTCCAGACCGGCCACGAACTCCGGGCGGCGCACCAGGATCAGGCGGATGTCGTGCTCCCTGAACGCCGTCGCGTCCCCGCCCTGGGCGAGGTTGAAACGGTCGGACAGGTAGCGCGCGATGTCGGCCTCGTCGTGCCGCCGGCGATAGTACTCCAGCATCGGCAGGTGGAGGGCGACCTCGAGCGGCGGCGCATCGGCGGTGAGTACGAAGCGGTCCGGCGCGGACGACCCGGTCAGGACGTCGAGGTAGTCATAGTTGTCGAGGCTGTCGAGCAGCACCCGGCCGCCGCCGAGCCGCCGCAGCTCCTCGCGCAGCTGCAGGCCGAGCGGCCGCTCCTCGCGCCGGTGGCCGCTCTCCCAGTTGAACATCCCGGAGCGGACGAGTTTCGCGCTGCGCAGAACGGGCGGCACCAGGGCGGCGGCCAGCAGCAGCGACAGCACGCGGCGCCGCGAGGCATCGCGGCCCAGCCGGGCGGCGAGCCGCACCAGGGCCCACGCCTCGAACGGGACCATCAGCAGGATCCAGAGGCCGGCGGTGCGCCAGCTCGCCGCCTGGGTGATGCTCAGCGTGGCGAGGATGACGAGGCTGATCAGCGGCAGCGGCAGCCACAGCAGCCAGACCCAGCGCCGCACCGCCGGGTCCAGCCTGGCGTGCCAGAGCATGGCGGCGAAGCCGAGCAGCAGCGGCGGGTTCCAGGCCAGGCCGCGGAGCAGGTGGACCGCCGGCAACTCGCGCGCGGCGCGACCATAATCCGGACCGTAGATGGCCAGGTATTGCTGGCCGGTGATGCCGAGATTCTCGAGCGAGCCGTACCACAGCCAGGAATCCACCACCCAGAACAGCGGGAACCCGCCCAGCAGCGCGCCCGCCGCCGCGAAGGCACCCGGCCCGATCCCGCGCGAGACCAGAAGCCGCCAGACGAGGAACAGGCCGAGGACCAGGCCGAAGAAGATCGCCTCGAAGCGGACGGTCTCGGCGATGGCGATCAGCACGCAGCCGAGCAGCAGGCGGGAGGTCCGCCCCTCCTGCAGCCATCGCAGCAGGCAGAGGCTCGCCCCGACCATGGCGAGGAAATAGTAGATGTCCGAAAGGGGCACGGTGCCGGGGATCAGTTGGTCCGGCACCACGACCGCCAGCGCCGCGGCGACGACGGCGGTGAGGCGGTCGCGGAACAGCGCCAGCGCGAGGCCCGCGAGGACCGCCACCGTAGCCGCGCCGGCGAGCGCCACCAGGATGCGCGGGCCGACGAAGACATCGGCGTAGGCGTCCAGGAACAGGCCGACGACGATCTTGTAGAAGGGTGGCCAGATCCACGGCTCCAGCGCATTGCGCCAGGACAGCTCCCAGGCCAGGAGCGACCGCGCGCTCTCGTCCGCCTCCACCCGGTAGAAGCCGGCGAGCATCAACCCGAGGTGGAGCAGAAGCGCGGCGCCGGCGATGAGCGCGATCGTTCGCCGGTAGGTGCCGGGGGACATGTCGGGCGGATTGGGGCAGCGGGAGATCACGGCAGGTGCGCCCCACGGACGGTCGCGCGGCGGGCCGGCGGTGCGGCGGCGCCGGCCAGCCAAGTCGACCGCCATGCGAAGAGATTGAGGCCGAGCCAGAGCATCAGGCCGGCGGCGCTGACGGCCCAGCCCGCCCGCTCGGGCGCGGTCGCGGTCCGGACCACCGCGAGATCGGTAACGCCGGCCGGCAGCGCGAGGCGCAACAGACCGGTCGCGTGGTCGGCCGTCAACGCCACGCCCGGCGGAGCACCGGGCACGACCCAGCCGGGGAAGGCGAACTGCGGCAGCAGGATCTCGGCCGGGCGTGGCAGCGCGCCCTCGACGCGCAGGCCACCGGCGGGGTCCACGGCGATCCGCAGGCCCGGCGCGGCCGCGCGAGACCGGGCGATGCCCTCGCGTAGGATGGCGTCGGTGGCGGGGTCGTCGCCCCGCCAGCCGGCCTCCGCGGCGGCGCGGGGCGCGTATTCCGGCGGATTCCGGGCCGCAAGGGGTCGCGGCCCCGGCGGGGGGAATTGCAGCCGCGTCCAGTCGTAGCGCGAAAGGCTGGGCAGCCTCGCCGTGACCGCGCTGAAGGGGATCCACAGGGCCGCGAGGGCGAAGAGGAGGGCGAAGCCCGCGGCGATCCGGCCACCGCCCCGCACCCCGGCGGCCGCCAGCGCATCCAGCCGCAGCGCGACCAGCGCCGCCCAGATCGCAGTGGCGTAGGGCATCAGGCGCCAAGGGAACTGGACGCGCTGCAGAACGGGCAGCAGCGCCCAGATCGGCCAGGAGAGCCGCGTCGTCAGCAAGCAGAGCACAGCCAGCCCGACAGCCGCGGCCGCGAAGCGCCGATCCCGTAGCGGCGGCGCCCGGCGGCGGCCGTGCCAGGCCAGCGCGGCGCCGCAGGCGAGCAGGGTCAGCAGCCCGGCGTTCATCAGGAGGTACTGGACCGGCGGCACCTTGGACCATCCCATGGGGTCGAACAGGAAATGCCCCGACCAGGTAGTCAGACCCCCAGTGACCCAGCCCTCCGAGTAGATCTCGGGCAGCAGCACCAGCGCAGGCGCCAGGTAGGCGCCGGCGACACCGGCGCCGACCAGACAGGCCAAGAGCGTCCTGGCGGCGTCGAACAACCCCTCGCGCGACGCCCCGCCGGCGATGAACGACCAGGCGGGCAGCACCCCGCCGGCGAGGACGGCCATCGGCAGATGCGTCAGCACCAGGGCCGCGAAGGCAGGCGGCAACCAGAGCAGGTTGCGCCGGGAGCCGGCGGCGCACAGAGCGGCGAGCATGAGGCAGGTGCCGGCGATCTCCGCGAAGGCGAAGCGCACCAGCGGATTGACGAGCATGTTGTAGGTCTGCAGCGAGAATAGCGCGGTCGCCGCCAGGGCCGCGCGCGGCGTCGCCAGGGTGCGCAGCCAGGCGTAAGCGGCCGCGGCCGAGCCGGCCCGCCACAGCAGGGCGGTGGCGACCAGCAGGGCAGGCGCAGCGAGGCCGGTCGCGCTCTGCAGCGCAGTAGCGGCCCAGTAGGCGCCCGGTGGATAGAACAGGAAGGTGGGACTGCCGAAGCCGCGATTGCCCTCGGGCAGCCAGTGCGGCCACCAGGTCCCGTGCCGGACGGCGTCGGCGAAGCCGTGGAACCAGAGCAGCGCGGTGTCGGCATCCTGCCCGCTGCTGGCGAAGCTGCCCGGGAGCCCGACCAGCAACAGGGGGCCGATGGAAGCGGCGATGGTGGCGAGGAGGAAGAGGGCTGCAACGTTCATGGCCGGACGAACGCCTTGGCTTACGCGATGCGCTTCGACGAGAGAGGGAAGGCGTGCCGCACCGGTCACGTGTAGAAGTCTGCACTTGATCTGACGGTCGACGACCTGGCGTGGCGGGTGTCCGCCGGGTCGAAGCTGTCAGGCGGGGCGTGTCATGCGGCCTCACCGGTCTGCTGTTTTTC
>DASQVL010000529.1:0-3076 GCA_035640795.1 Crenalkalicoccus sp.
GGCATGGCCCGCCGCCACCACCGCGACCGGCCGCGGCAGCACCGCGTTCACGAACGCCGCCAGGAAGGCGAGATGCAGGTCCGGGCCGTGGGGAAGGTCGGTGTGCCTGCCCGCGCCGAAGCCTGGCCAGTCGACGGCGACGGTGCGAACCGCAGGGCCAAGGCGCAAGGCGAGCGGAGCCATTTCGTCGCGGGTGGAGACGGTGCTGAATGCGGGCAGCAGGACCACGGTCTCTCCCTCGCCGCGGACGTCGTAGCCGACCTGGATGGGCTTGCCCGACCAGGACCACGCAAAGCTGTGGGTCATTGCGCGCATATCCATCCGGCTCCCCTCATGGGCCGTGCACCGCGTCGGTTCCTCGCTGCCCCGGGGTCGACAAGAAAACCCGGAACCGTGCGGCCGCACGCCGTTATACTCCGCGGCGCGGCGGCGTGCGTTCTCAGCGCATCCGGTACCGGCAGCGTCAATCCGTGCGGCGTGAAGATGGACGCAATCAGGCCCTCCGCCTGGCGGAGTGCAAGGCGGAAGAGGGCAGGATCATCAGTGTTCCGTCATTCCCCGGAGGTGGGGACCACCACGGCACCGTCCCATCAGCTCACCTGGTCGCATTCGGACGCTTGCCCTGCAGCCGCATCACGGCCGTTCGGTGGTGGCGCTCCCTGTCGCACTGGCACTTCGCGCAAGGCTTCGGCGAACCTGGCCCGTGAGGGCCGCGCCGATTACCTGCTCCTGCAGTCGACGGGCATCGCGGAGCCGCTCCCGGCCGCGGAGCCTCGCCTGGGCCGGCGGAGGGCTCTCACCTTCCCGCTGCTTCCGCCTCCGCAGAAGAACTGATCGCCGCCATCGGACTCGAGCCCCGATACGCTCACTCCCGACGGCATCTCGAGCCTCTCCAGGACCTCTCCCGTTCGGGGATCGACTCGCCGCAGATCGGCCTCGTCACCTTCCCAGGTGCCGTGCCAGAGCTCTCCGTCGATCCAGGTGACCCCGGTGACGAAGCGGTTGGACTCGATGGTGCGAAGAACCGCCCCTGTTTGGGGATCGACCTGATGGATTTTCCGGTCCCGATACTGCCCCACCCAGAGCGTCCCTTCGGCCCAGGCGAGCCCCGAGTCACCGCCGCCGCCGGGCGCCGGGATCGTGGCGAGCACACGACCGGTCTTCGGATCGATCTTCTGGATGCGATCCTCGGCGATCTGAAACAGGTGCTGACCGTCGAAGGCCGTTCCTGCATGCGCGGCGACGTCGATCGAGCGCAGCACCTTTCCACTCGCCGGATCGAAGGCGTTCAGCTTGTTTCCGGCGGCAAACCAGACGTGCTGACCGTCAAACGTGACCCCATGCACGTGGTCGACACCCGGAAAAGGTCCATATTCACGGAGGATCGCGGCTGCAGATCGTTTCATGTCTCCACCCTAGTCACTCGGCAGTGGACCGGGGAGTAACAAGGTTGTCGTGAATCCGGGCACGGGCCGGGTCGTCCAACGACGCGCTCGCCCGCGGCCATAGGACTGCGCCTTGCCTGCTGCCGCAAGCGAGTCGAGTGCCCGCTGCACGGTCCGCTGGCTGGCGCCCAGTGCAAGCGCCAGGGCGGAGCTTGACCACGATTCACCATCGGCGAGAAAGGCCAGCACCGCCGCATGCTGCTCCTCGACGGGCCGCGCCAGCACGAGGACCTGGCCGGCGCGGCGCGGCACCAGCGCAAACCCTCGCTTCGTCGCGCTCACGCCAGCCAGCGTCCGAAGCACGGTGCGAAGCCGCCCGACTTCGACCCGCAACCGCGCGCGATGCGATTCATCGGCGTGCTTCGCGCGGAACGCCTCCGCGACGAGCATGTCCCTCGGCACGTCGCCGGGCCATGTTTCGCCCAGCGCGCGTGCGAGTGCGAACAGCACCGGACGCCTTGCGAGCGAGACCGTCGTGCGTGCGTCGCGCACGACATGACGGCAGGCGTCCACGACGAGCGCCCTCGATTCCAGCAACGCTTCAACCTCCTCGAGCAGGAGGAGTCGTTCCTTGCCACGCGCAATCAGGCGCGCCGCGGGCGTGTTCAGGACGAGGGATGCGCTTCCGACCTCCGCGGTCAGTGCAGGGATGCCTGCGTGGCGCGCGGCACGCTCCGCCCGGGCGAGCGCAGTGCGCGCCACCTTCGTCCGGAGGCGTCGCATGGCAATCCCCGCAACGATCAGTTCGTGGGCGGCGCGCAAGGCGGGCGGAAAGGGCGCCGGGTCGAGCTCGGCGAGCGCATGCTCGGCCTCGTCGAAGCGCCCGATCAGGAGGAGGCGCCGGACCTCGAGATGCCGCGCATGCGCGGCATTCACCCGATCACCATGCCGTTCGAGCGTCCCTCGCGCCGCCTCGAGTGCCTTCGCAGGCCAGCCCAGCTCGCGCGAGACGAGCGCAATCTCAGCCTCGGCGACGACGCACCGCGCGCGGGCCACGGCCTCTTTCGGACCGAAGGCGCGCGCCGCACATCGCAAGAGAGCCTTCGCGCGATGGAGATCGCCGAGCTGCGCCATTGCGATGCCTCGAAGCGCGAGCGCAGGCGCGTCGTCGCGCAGGGCGACCCGGTTCAGCGCGCCGAGGGGATCACCCGCCGCGAGCGCATGCGCGGCGGCCGTGATCAGCGAGTCCATCGGAATCCCGCCACACTTGTCACTCCCACCGTTCAATGCCCGGCGACAAATCTATCTCACGACCACACCAACCTGCACGTCGCGTCGAGATCGGAACGAACGAAGGACGCACGACAAGGGGAGAGAAGGGCGATGACGACACACATGATCGGGACACGTGAGGAGTGGCTGGCAGCGCGGCTCAAGCTGCTCGAGGCGGAGAAGGAGCTGACGCGGCGCAGCGACGAGCTGGCGCGGCAACGGCAGGCGCTGCCATGGGTCCGGGTCGAGAAGGCGTACCGATTCGAAACCGAGGAGGGGAGCGCCTCGCTCGCGGACCTCTTCCAAGGGCGCTCGCAACTCCTCGTCTACCACTTCATGTTCGGGCCCGACTACAGCGCGGGGTGTCCGTCCTGCTCGGCGATCGCGGACGGGTTCGACGGCATCGCCGTTCACCTGGC
>DASQVL010000530.1:0-10529 GCA_035640795.1 Crenalkalicoccus sp.
CCGTCGAGCGCGCCACCATCTACTGGAATGCGCACAAGCATCCGTTCGTCTGGGGCCGCCGCCGGCGCCATCGCACGCCGCGCCGCCTCGGCGTCGCCGCCCCGCCAAATGTCGCGCTCATTTAGCGGATGCACCACTAAGAGGCGGCTTTCACAACCACCCATGGTTGAGGCGATCTGAGCGGCGCCCCTGCGCCGCGGCTGCCCATGTCTGGGGCACAGACGGGGACAGCCGCTTTGGATTTCATATGATCCCACCTTGTGGGCGCAATGCCCGGATGGCTGCAAGGAGGACGTGACCCGAAACTGACGGCATGCGAAGAGGAGACCGCAAGCATGCCGTTCGATGCCGTGAAGGACGCCGCACTCGACGACCGCCGCTGGGAGGCGCTGCTGGCCCGCGAGCCGGCCCCGTCCTGCGGCGGCTTTCTGTACGCGGCGACGACCCAGGGCGTGTATTGCCGCCCCGGCTGCCCGTCCCGCCCGCCGCTCCGGCGCAATGTCCGCTTCTACCCCGACATCGCGGCGGCCGAGGCCGCCGGCTTCCGGGCCTGCAAGCGCTGCGACCCGAAGGGCGAGCGCGCGGCGCTGCATGCCGAGGTGATCCGCGCCGCCTGCGAGATGATCGAGGCGAGCGAGACGATCCCCTCCCTCGCCGCGCTCGCCGACCGCGCCGGCTATGCGCGCCACCACTTCCTGCGGCTGTTCCGGGAGGTGACGGGGGTCACCCCGCGCTCCTACGCCGAATCGGTTCGCGCGCGGCGGCTGCAGGCCTCATTGGCCGCGGGCGAGCGGGTGGCGGAGGCGGTGGCCGGCGCGGGCTTCGGCAGCGAGAGCCGGGTCTATGGCGCGCCGGGCCGCGTCGTCGGCATGACGCCGGGTGCGGCGCGCCGCGGCGGGGCGGGGGAGCGGATCCGCACCGCCTTCGCCGACAGCCCGCTCGGCCTGCTGCTCGTGGGGGCGACGGAGAGCGGCGTCTGCTTCATCGGCTTCGGGGAGGATGCGGGGTCGCTGGAGGGCGACCTCAGGCGCCGCTTCCCGAACGCGGCCGTCGAGCCGGCGCCGGAGGCGCTGGCCGACACGGTGCGCCAGGTGGTGGCCTTTCTCGAGGAGCCGCAGGCGGCCCTCGCCCTGCCGCTCGACCTGCGCGGCACCGCCTTCCAGCGGCGGGTGTGGGAGGCCCTGCAGGCGATCCCCTTCGGCGAGACGCGGAGCTATGGCGAGGTGGCGGTGGCGATCGGCGCGCCGCGGGCGGTGCGCGCGGTGGCGCGGGCCTGCGCGCAGAACCACGTCTCCCTGGCCGTGCCCTGCCACCGGGTGGTGGGGAAGGATGGCGACCTGACGGGGTATCGCTGGGGGGTGCCGCGCAAGCGGGCGCTGCTGGCGAAGGAGGGGGCGGCGCGGAAGGCGGGCCCGGGCTAGTGTCCTGCCCGCGAAGTTCGCTGCTTCAGCAGCGAGCGGAGCGGACCAGCAGGCCACTGAAAACAAAGGCTAGTGGACCGAGAACGAAGTCCGAAGGACTTCGGGATCGGGACACTAGGGTCTTGGGGGTCCCCCCCCAGAGGACGTTCCTTCCCCCCAAGGGCCACCGTCACCTCGTCCCCGCCAAGGCCGGCTCCGTCTTCCGCCCAAGCCGCGGGACGGCCAGCAGCCCCGGCACCCGCGCCAGCCCCTTGCCCAGCACCAGCGCAAGCCCGACCGCGGTCAGCGCCAGCAGGGGCAGCGCCACGGCCCCCGGCAGGGCCTGCCACGGCAGCAGCGCCATCATCGGCCGCAGCAGCAGCGTGTGCAGCACGTAGATCGCCAGCGTGTTCCGCCCGATCACCTGCAGCGGCCGCGCCAGCCAGGGCAGCCGCGCCGCCAGCAGCGCGGCCAGGCCGAGGCCGGCCGGGACGGCAAGCAGCGACAGCGCGGCGATCACCGGCGGCTCGCGCAGCACCCGCTCATGCTGGGCGAACAGCGTGAGCCCGCCCCAGACCAGCACGATCGGCACCAGCAGCGCCGGACGGCCGAGCCGCGGCGCCGCCTCCTTCAGCCGGGCCGAGGCGAGGATGCCGAAGACGAAGTAGGGCAGGTGGTAGAACCGGTCGAGCACCGGCAGGCCGATCGCCGTGCCCCAGGCGAGCGTGCCCGGCAGGGCGAGCAGCAATGCCGCCGCCATCTGCGCCGCCGGCGGCAATCGCCGCAGCACGAGCGCGATGCCGAAGAACAGCATCAGCGCGTAGAGGAACCAGGTGTTGTTCCAGGTGACCAGCAGCGCCGCGACCGGCCCCTCGATGTTGTTGTAATAGGCCCGCATCGCGGGCGGGCCGAGGCCGGCCATCAGCCCCGCCTGCAGCCCCGCGTAGATCAGCGACCACAGCGCGTAGAGCCAGGCGTAGTGCAGCACGCGCCGGTGCAGCACCTCCTCCGCCGAACGCTGCAGCAGCCCGGCGGCCAGCATGCCGGAGACCAGGAAGAACATCGGCATGCGCAGCGGATAGAGCGCGAAATCGAGCAGGGTGATGGGCACGGATTGCTGGCCGATCGCGGTCGCCACCACGTCGGCATGCAGCAGCACCACCATGATCATCGTCAGGCCGCGTGCGGTATCCACCCAGCCCAGCCGGTCGCCCCCCTGGCGCGGGGCGGGCAGGGCGGCGCGCCGCCCCCGCGCCGCGTGGCGCGCTCGTGGCATCGGCGGCAGGGGGGAGAGCGGCTCGAACAGCCCGCCCTCCGACCCGTGCCAGGAGGCGGGATCCTGCGCGGCGAGCGGCCGCGCCGGGCGTTCGAACAGCCCGCCCTCCAGCCCGTCCCAGGGATTGGGAAGCTGCGCCGCGATCATGGCCATGGGGGCGCAATCTAGCGCGCCCGGCCGCCCCCCACCGCGGCTGCGCGTTCAACCCCGCGTCAGGCGGTACCGCTCAGCGCAGAATTGCAACACGCAGCGCATTGGTGGTGCCCGGCGTGCCGAAGGGGACGCCCGCCGTCACCACCACCTCGTCCCCCGGCACCGCGAAGCCTTCCGCATGGGCGGCGCGCAGCGCGCGGCTGACCATCTCCGTCATGGAGTGGATCTCGTTCACCGTGAGCGGGTGCACGCCCCAGATCACGGCCATGCGACGCGCCGTCGCCTCGGAGGCGGTGAGGCCGAGGATGGGGCAGTCCGGCCGCTCCCGCGCCACGCGCAGCGTGGTGGAGCCGGTCGAGGAGAAGGTCGCGATGACCTCCGCGCCGATGGTGTGCGCCACCTGGCGCGCCGCGGCGGCAATGGCGCCGGCGCTGCTGCGCTCGGGCTCCGGCCGCGCCGCGTCGGTCAGGGCGCGCCAGCCGGCATCCTGCTCCACCCGGGCGACAATGCGGTCCATCATGTTCACCGCCTCCCACGGATACTGGCCGGCGGCGGTCTCCGCGGAGAGCATGACCGCATCCGCCCCGTCGAACACGGCGGTCGCGACGTCCGATGCCTCGGCCCGCGTGGGCGCGGGGGCGGCGATCATGCTCTCCAGCATCTGCGTCGCCACCACCACCGGCTTGCCGAGCTGGCGGGCGGCGCGGACGATGTGCTTCTGCACCAGCGGCACCTCCTCGGGCGGCAGCTCCACGCCGAGGTCGCCGCGCGCCACCATCACGCAGTCCGTCAGCGCGAGGATGGCATCCAGGTTATCCACCGCCTGCGGCTTCTCGAGCTTGACCATGAGCCAGGCGCGGCCCCCGGTCAGCGCCCGCGCCTCCGCCACGTCCTCCGGCCGCTGCACGAAGGAGAGGCCGACATATTCGATCCCCTGGTCGAGCACGAAGGCGAGGTCCTCGCGGTCCTTCTCGGTCAGCGCCGGTATGGGCAGCACCACGTCGGGCACGTTCACGCCCTTGCGATCCGACAGCGGGCCGCCCACCAGCACCTCCGTCTCCAGGTGGTCCGGGCGGCGATGGGCGACGCGGAGCCGGAGCTTGCCGTCATCCAGCAGCAGCGTGGTGCCGATCTGCGCCGCCTCGATGATCTCGGGGTGCGGCAGGTTCACGCGGCGGACATCGCCCGGCGTCGCATTCAGGTCGAGGCGGAAGCTCTGGCCGGCCTGCAGCTGCACGCGGCCGCCGCCGAACCGGCCGACGCGGAGCTTCGGCCCCTGCACGTCGGCGAGGATGCCGATCGGCCGGCCGAGCCGCGCCTCCAGCGCCCGGATGGTGGCGACGCGCTCGGCATGGTCGGCATGGCTGCCATGGGAGAAGTTGAGGCGGAACACGTCCGCGCCGGCGCGGAACAGTCGCTCCATCATCTCCGGGGAGGAGGAGGCGGGGCCGAGGGTGGCGACGATCTTGGTGCGCCGCCGGCGGCGGAGGGGAATGCGGGGGGCCATGCCTGTCCTTCGCTGCTCCATTGGGGAGGGTGGGAGGATCGCTCTTCCCCCGCGCCCCCGCCTCGACTTGTCCCGTCCGCCCGGCCCCGCCGCGGCGCGCGTCGGAGCGGTTCCAGGGCGGATCCACGCGCCTGCCCGGGCAGGCGGCCGGCAGAGCGCGCCTCACGCGCCCACCAGCACCGCCCGCACGTCGTTCACGTTGGTGAGGGTGGGTCCCGTCACCACCAGGTCGTCA
The DNA here is from genome assembly GCA_035640795.1 of Crenalkalicoccus sp. Lineage (GTDB taxonomy): Bacteria > Pseudomonadota > Alphaproteobacteria > Acetobacterales > Acetobacteraceae > DASQVL01. Next base: position 4,572 of record DASQVL010000530.1, read on the forward strand.
AGCGCCGCGAACAGCCGGTAGCTGTCATGGCCCGCGAGCACCGCCCGGGGGTCGAGCCCGGCCGCGCGGGCGCGGGCCAGCGTGTCCGGCCCGGCGATGGCGCCCGCCGCGTCCTCCGTCCCGTCGATGCCGTCGGTATCGGCGCAGAGCGCCCAGATGCCCGGCGCGCCCGCAAGGGCCAGGGTCAGGCCGAGCAGGCATTCCGTGTTGCGCCCGCCGCGGCCGCCGGAGGCGCTGCCCAGCGTCACCGTCGCCTCCCCGCCCGAGAGCAGCACCGCCGGCGTCGCCACGGGCTGGCCATGCGTCGCCACGCTGCGGGCGATGCCGGCGAGCACGGTGCCGAGCTCCCGCGCCTCGCCCTCCAGCGCGTCGCCCAGGATCAGCGGCGTGACGCCCGCCTGCCGCGCCGCCTCCGCCATCGCCTGCAGCGCCAGCATCGGGGTCGCGATCATCCGGTACTCGGCGCCGGCGAGGCGCGGGTCGCCCGGCTTCGGAGTTTCCTCCGCCGCGGCGGCCAGGTGCGCGGCGGCGGCGGGCGGCAGCGCCATGCCGTAATGCGCGACCAGCGCCCGCGCCTCCTCGAAGCTCGAAGGGTCCGCCACGGTGGGGCCGGAGGCGATGACCGCCGGATCGTCCCCCGGCACGTCGGAGATCGCGAGCGTCACCACCCACGCCGGATGCGCCGCCGCGGCCAGCCGCCCGCCCGAGAAGGCGGAGAGGTGCTTGCGGATGCTGTTCATGGCGCCGATCGGCGCGCCGCTCTCCAGCAGCGCCCGGTTCACCGCGGCGAGATCGGCGAGGCTGAGCCCCGGCGCCGGCAGGGTGGCGAGCGCCGAGCCGCCGCCCGAGATCAGGACCAGGACGAGGTCCGCCGGCGTCAGCCCCCGGACCAGGCCGAGCATGCGCTGCGCCGCCGCCGCGCCGGCGGCGTCGGGCACCGGGTGGGCGGCCTCCACCACCTCGATCCGCTGCGTCGGCACGGCGTGGCCGTAGCGGGTGACGACGAGGCCGGAGAGCGGCACCTCCGGCCAGGCGGCCTCCACCACCTGCGCCATCAGGGCGGCCGACTTGCCGGCGCCGACGACGACGACGCGGCCGGCGGGTGGCGGCGGCAGATGGCGGGCGAGCACGCTGCGGGGATCGGCGGCGGCGACCGCCGCGTCCAACAGCCGGCGCAGCAACGCACGGGCCTCCCGATCCGACCAGGCCAAGGCATCTCCCTCCCCGCGCGGCCCAGCATGCCAGGGCCGCGCCCCAGGGGCTACGGGGACGCGCCACGGGCGCGCGTTGTCCGGCCCCGGCGCGCCGCCTACATCGCCGGGAGAAGGAGACCCGCCATGCCTGTACCTGAGATGGACGCGGCGACCCGCACCGAGCTCGAGGCCGCCGCCTTCCGCCGCCTGGTCGCGCATCTGCGCGAGCGGACCGATGTGCAGAACATCGACCTGATGAACCTGGCCGGCTTCTGCCGGAACTGCCTCTCCCGCTGGTACCGGGAGGCGGCGGTGGAGCACGGCACGGCGCTGACCGACCCGGATGCGCGGGAGATCATCTACGGCATGCCCTACAAGGAGTGGCAGGCCAGGTACCAGAAGGACGCCTCGGCCGAGCAGAAGGCGAAGTTCGCCGAGGCCGCGCCGAAGCACGGGTGACCCTCGAACGAGGCAAGCCGATGCGTTTCGGATGATGGCGGAGGCAGGGCGCCTGCACTCCCCGGTTCCCATCACCTCGGCCACAGGCGTGCAGCCGCCGCCACCGCCTGCTACGCTGCGTCCCATGCGCCGGTGGCCCGCAAGGGCTGAAACGGGAATGCGCGACGCGGGGCCGTGACGGGCCCCGCCAGTCCGCGGCTGCCCCCGCAACTGTAGGCGGTGCGGCCCTGCCATGCGCCATTGCGCCCCGAGGGGCGCGAGAAGGCGGCCGGGCCACGGACTTCCGGGGGGTATCCTCGGGAGGTCCCCACCGCGAGCCAGGAGACCGGCCGGCGCAGAGTTGTCTCGCGCGCGCCGGGCGGGGTGCACCGGCGCACCGGAACCAGGGCCCCGCCCGCGCGGGGCGCCTCCGCCTGCGGGAACGACGCCTGCCGTCCCGGCCCGACTTCGGAGCCGGGGCACGTCGTCACGTCCGCACGGAGGGGATCCCGATGGGACGCATAGTGCCAGGCGCAGTTGAGATCGACATCTCAACTGCCCTCAAACGCCGGCGCCACTTCGTGGCTTGGTTCGCGGCGTTTGCCGCGGGGCCGGAACTTCGTGCGCTCGGCATGAGTCTGGCCCTGCTCCTCGCCGGCGGCCTCGCCGCGCCCGCCGCCGCGCAGGAGGCGCTGCCCGAGACCATCGTCACCGGCACCCGCGTGCCGACGCCGATCGAGCGCGTGCCGGCCGCCATCACCGTCATCACCCGGAAGGAGATCGAGGAGCGCGGCTATCAGGACCTTGCGGAGGCGCTGACCGCGGTGCCCGGCCTGCGCGTCGCGCCGACTGGCGGCTTCACCGCGCAGACCAGCGCCTTCCTGCGCGGCACCGGCAGCCGCAACGTGCTCGTCCTGCTGGACGGCGTGCCGATCAACGACCCCTCCGACCCCAACGGCGCCTTCGACTTCGGCCAGGACCTGCTGTTCGACGTGGAGCGCATCGAGGTGTTCCGCGGCCCGGCCTCGGCGCTGTTCGGCTCGGCGGCGCTCGGCGGCGTGGTGAACCTGGTGACGCGGCGGGCGCCGCCCGACCGCAGCTTCGCGCCCTATGGCGAGATTGCGGGCGGGACGCAGCGCACGCTGCGCGGCGGCCTCGGCGTGGTGGGCACGATGCCGAGCGGCGCCGGCGCCTTCGACTACCTGCTCTCCGGCAACGGCATCTCCTCCCGCGGCTTCAACGACATCGCGCCGCGCCTGCCCAATATCGGGGAGCGCGACGGCTTCCGCGGCGCGGCGGGGACGGCGCGGCTCGGCTGGGCGCCGGTCGAGGGCACGCGGCTGGAGGCGCTGCTGCGCTGGCGGCAGAACAATTTCGGCCTGGACAACGTGCCGATCGACGATCCGAACTACCGCGGGGAGAACCGGCGCTACTACGGCCAGCTGCGCGGCGAGACGCGGCTGCTGGACGGGCTCTGGACGACCGGCTTCCGGGTGGGGGCGACCGAGGACCGGCGGCGCTACGTGGACACGCCCTCGGTGCAGAACCCCTTCGCCGCGGCGGACGACCTCTATCGCGGCACGCGCGTGACCTATGACTCGGGCAACACGGTGCGGCTGCCGGCCTTCGCCGCGCTGACCGACGGCGCGCTGAATTTCGGCCTGACCCATGCCGCGGAAGAGGCGCGGAGCGCCAACGGGCCCGCGGGCTTCCGCACCACGGTGAACGCGCAGCAGCACCTGACCGCGGGCTGGGCGACGCTGCAATACCGGCTGCTCGATCGGCTGGACCTCACCGCCGGCATCCGCCACGACGCGACGACGGGCTTTACCGATGCCACCACCTGGCGGCTCGGCGCGGTGCTGGCGGTGCCGGAGCTCGCCTCCCGCGCCCATGTCGCGGTGGGCACCGGCTTCTCCGCGCCCTCGCTGTTCCAGCGCTTCGGCGTCATCCCCGGCTTCTTCCAGGGCAACCCGGACCTGAGGCCGGAGCGGAGTCTCGGCTGGGAGATCGGCACGGAGACCGATGTCGCGGCCTTCGGCCGGCCGGCGCTCGCGACGCTCGGCTGGACCTTCTTCCAGAGTCGAGTGCGCGACCTGATCAACTTCAACGCCGGCTTCGACACGCTGGTGAACGTGGACCGCGCCGACATCCACGGCGTGGAGCTGGGTGCGACGCTGCGCCCGGCCGCCTGGTTCGAGACGACGGTGAACTGGACGATCACCGAGGCCTTCGACGCGAACACGCACCAGCGCCTGCCGCGCCGGCCGGAGCATGTGGTCAGCGTCACCGCGCGCCTTGCGCCGCTGCCGCGATTCGTCCTCGCGCCGACGGTGCTGTTCACCGGACGCAGCCTGGAAGGCCCCTTCGCCAGCTACGACAACCAGGGCAATGCCATCCCGGTGGCGCGCAGCAACCCGGCGGGCACGGTGGTGAACCTGACGGCGAGCTGGCAGGCCTTCGAGCAGGTTGCGCTGTTCCTGGAGGCGCGCAACCTGGGCAACAGCAAATGGGAGCCGGTGAACGGCTTCGTCACGCCGGGGCGCAGCGTGCTGGTGGGCACGCGCTTCGCGCTTTAGCTTGCCCGCATCGCCGGCCGCGCGCAGCCTGGACCGCAGGAGGAGGCCAGCGATGCGGCTCAGCCTGTGCAACGAGGTGGTGCGCGGCCTCTCCTTCGCCGCGCAATGCGAGTTGGCGGCGGCGCTCGGCTATGCCGGGCTGGAGCTTGCCCCCTTCACCCTGGATGCCGAGGCGCCGCACGATCTGCCGCCCGGTGCCCGCGCCGCCGCGCGGCGGGCGGCGGCGGAGGCCGGCATCGCCATCACCTCGCTGCACTGGCTGCTGGTCGCACCCGAGGGGCTTTCGATCACTGCGGCCGACCCGGCGGTCAGGGCGCGGACGCTGAAGGTGATGGAGCGGCTGATCGGCCTCGCCGGCGATCTCGGCGCCGCGGTGCTGGTGCACGGCTCCCCGGCGCAGCGGCGCGTGGCGGAGGCGGGTGATGCGGCACGCGCCGAGGCGGCGCTGGCCCGCGCCGCCGAATGGGCCGCATCCGCCGGCGTCACCTACTGCCTGGAGCCGCTGGCGCCGCCCGAGGCGAACTGGGCAACCACGGTCGCCGAGGCCGCCGACATCGTCCGGCGCATCGGCAACCCGGCGCTGCGCACCATGCTCGATGTCTGCGCCGCCGGGAATGGCGAGGCGGAGCCGGTCCCCGCCCTGCTGGACCGCTTCCTGCCCAGCGGCCTGCTCGCCCATATCCACCTGAACGACCGCAACCGCCGCGCGCCGGGGCAGGGGCGGGACCGCTTCACGCCCATCCTCGCCGCACTGCGCCGGCACGGCTATGGCGGCATCTGCGCCGTCGAGCCCTTCGACTACGTCCCGAACGGGCCGGGGGCGGCGGCCTTCGCGGCGGGGCATCTCCGCGGCATCCTCGCTGCGCTGGAGGACGCGCCATGACCGCGCCGCGCTTCAGCCTCGCCGAGGTCCAGCGCCTCGAATGGCCCTTCACCCTGCGCCTGCCCTTCCGCTTCGGCGCCGTCACCGTGACGCAGGGGCGGCAGGCCGTGCTGCGCGCGCGCATCCGCCGCGCGGATGGGCGGGAGGGCTGGGGCGTCGCGGCGGAGAGCCTGGCCGCCAAGTGGTTCGACAAGGACCCGGCGCTGTCGGATGCCGCGAACGAGCACCAGCTGCGCCGCGCGCTGGAACTGGCCGAGGCGGCGACGCTCGGCGCCGGCGCCAGCACCGCCTTCGGCCATTTCGCGGATGGCTATGCCGCGCATATCGCCGCCTGCGGGCGGGAGGGGTTGAACCCTCTGGTCGCCGGCTTCGGCCGGGCGCTGCTCGACCGCGCCATGCTGGACGCGCTGCTGAAGCTGGAAGGAGTCAGCTTCTTCGAGGGCATGCGCGGCAATCTCGGCGGCATGGCGCCGCACCCGGTGGCGCCGGAGCTCGCGGGCTTCGACTTCGGCGCGATGCTCGCCGGCCTCCGCCCCGCCACGCGCATCCATGCCCGTCACACGGTCGGGCTGCTGGACCCGATCACCGCCGCCGACCAGACGGTCCGCATCGGCGACGGGCTGCCGGAGACGCTGGAGGAGGTGGCCCAGACCCATGGCCATGCCTACTGGAAGCTGAAGGTCGGTGGCGACCTCGCGGCCGATCTGGACCGGCTCTGCCGCATCGCCTCCGTGCTGGACCGATTGCACGGCTACCACGCGACGCTCGACGGCAACGAGCAGTACGCCGATGCGGAGGGCGCCCTCGCCCTCTGGCGCGCCATCGAGGCGGAGCCGCGCCTCGCCCGGCTGCGCGCGGCCATCCT
>DASQVL010000531.1:0-3957 GCA_035640795.1 Crenalkalicoccus sp.
GCCGGTGCGCCGCATCGGCACCCTGGCTGAATGGCTCAGCCAGCGTCCAGCTTGATGTCACCGCGCTGCACCACTCGGCCCCAGGTGTCGTAGTCGGCACGGATGAAGGCCTGCAGCGGTGGTCCGGAAAGCAGGGCGGGATGCAGCCCGGCCTCGTCATAGCGCCGGCGCAGCGCCGGGTCGGTGAAGAGCCGCTCGATGCGCTCGCTCAGCAGCCCGACGATGTCCGCCGGCGTGCCGGGCGGGGCGGCAAGGCCGTACCAGTTCTCCGCCACGCAGTCCGGCACCACCTCGGCCACCGCCGGGACGTCCGGCAGCAACGACCAGCGCTCGGGGAAGATCACCGCCATGCCGCGGATCTGGCCGCCGCGGATCAGCTCCAGCGCGGAGACATCGGCGACGCTGGCATCCACCACCCCCGCCGCCAGGTCGTTGAGCGCCGGCGCGGTGCCGCGGTAGGGCACCAGGGTGAGGCGCGTCCCGGCGGTCTGGTTGAACAGCTCGCCCGCCAGGTGCTGGCTGGAACCGGCGCCGGTCGCGCCATAGGTCAGCGGGTTCTGCCGCGCGAGCGCGATGAACTCCGGCAGGGTGCGCGCCGGCAGATCCCGCCGCACCGCGATCACGTAGGGCATGCGGACCAGCCGCGCGATATGCGCGAAGCCCAGCGGCTCATAGGCCAGGCGGCGGAGATGCGGCACGGTGGTCAGCACCGCCGCGCCGCTCAGAGCCAGGGTGTAGCCGTCCGGCGCGGCGCGCCACGCCGCCTCCATGCCGAGCGTGCCGTTGGCGCCGCTGCGATTCTCGATGACCACCGGCTGCCCGAGCTCACGTGAGAGGCCATCGGCCAGCAGGCGCGCGGTGGTGTCGTAGCCGCCCCCGGCCGGATAGGGGACGATGATGCGGATGACGCGCGCCGGGTAGCTCTCCGCGCGCGCCAGCGCGGGCAGGCCGAGCGCGAGGCCCATGCCGAGGGCGCGGCGGCGCGAGAGCAGGGGGCGGCGCGGCGGGCGGTGCATGGGAAGCTCCTCCATCGGGCGCGCGGCTGCGCCGTCAGCCGGCCGCGCGGATCATCTCCCAGACCCGGGGCGGCGAGAGCGGCAGGGAGAGCGGCTGCACCCGGCCGGAAAAGGCGGCCGCGACGGCATTGGCGATGACGCCGCCAACCGGGATCGTCCCGCCCTCCCCCGCGCCCTTCGCGCCGAGCGGGCTGATCGGCGAGGCATGCACGCCCATCACCACGGCGCGGACCGAGGGGAAGTCCGTCGCGGTCGGCAGCAGGTAGTCGGCGAGCGAGCCGGTCAGCAGCTGGCCCTCCGCGTCGTAGACCAGGTGCTCCAGGAATACGCCGCCCAGGCCCTGCACGGTGCCGCCGATCACCTGGCCCTGCAGCAGCAGCGGGTTGATCATGCGGCCGACATCCTCGACGGTGACGTAGTCCAGCACCGCGACATGCCCGGTGCGCGGATCCACCGCGACATGCGCCGCGGCCGCACCGTAGGAGTAGGTGTGGGTGTGGTTGGCGAAGACACCCTCGCCGGAAACTCCCTCGGCGGCGAGCTCCGCCCAGCCGAGCGCCCGGCCGTCCGGCGCCACTGCGCGCCCCTCCTCGAGCCGCACCGCCCCCACTTCGCAACCGAGCCGCCGCGCCGCCGCCGCGCGCATCCGCCCGCGCAGCTCCTCGATCGCCAGCATGATGGCGGTGCCGCCCATGACGGTGGAGCGCGAGTGGAAGGAGCCGAACCCCTCCGGCACATAGGTGGTGGAGCCGTGGAACAGGCGGATAACATCCATGGCGCATTCCATGGCATCGGCGGCGATCTGCGTCAGGACCGTCTCCAGCCCCTGCCCGACCAGGGTCGAGCCGACATGCACGGCGACGGTGCCGTCTTCCACCAGCTCGGCCCGCGCCCGCTCGCGCGGCCCCGCCGCGCCGCCCTCGATGAAGCAGCCGATGCCGAGGCCGTGATAGCGCCCCTCCACCAGCCTGCCCTGCAGCGCCTGCTTCTCCGCCCAGCCGATCTCGGCCAGGCAGCGCTCGAGCGTCATCGCGTAGTCGCCGCTGTCGAGCATCTCCGCCTTCTCGGGCGGCGAGACCGTGGCGAGCGGATAGGGCAGCGCTTCGGCGGGGACCAGGTTCCGGCGGCGGAAGTCGACGCGATCCAGGCCGAGTTCCGCGCAGGCCAGGTCGAACAGCCGCTCGCGGAAGAAATCCGCCTCGAAGCGCCCGGGGCCACGATAGGTTCCGGTCGGCGTCTTGTTGGTGACGAGCGCGCTCACCTCGACATGGATGTTCGGGATGGCGTAGGGGCCGGACAGGAACTGCGCGACATTGCGCGGCGCGATCGCGACATTGGCGCGCATATAGGCGCCCAGATTGGCGTTGATATGGCCGCGCAGCGCGAGGATGGTGCCGTCCGGCCGGCAGACCAGCTCCAGCTGCGCGTCGAACTCGCGGGCGTGGTTCGCGGCCTGCAAGTGCTCGCGCCGGTCCTCGATCCACTTCACCGGGCGGCCGGTGAGGCGGGCCGCGAAGGGCACCAGGAAATCCTCCGGGTAGAACTCGCCGCGCATGCCGAAGCCGCCGCCGACATCCACCTCGATGAGCTCGATGCTCTCCTCCGGCAGGCCGAGCTGCCGCGCCAGCATGCCGCGGCTGGCGAAGGGCACCTTGGCGGCGCCGATGACGCGGAGCCGCCCTGCCGCCGCGTCCCATTCCGCGAGCAGCCCGCGCGGCTCCATGGTCAGCGCGGTGTGGCGCTGGGTTTCCATGCGCGCGCGCACCACGCGGGCGCCGGGGAACTCAGCCTCTGCCTCGCCCTTGCGCGCGGTGTAGAGGATCGCCTGGTTGGTTTCCGCCGTCTCGAACAGCAGCGTGGCGCCCTGCCGCGCGGCCGCGGTGTCCACCACCGCCGGCAGCGGCGCGATGTCGAGGCCGATCAGCTCCAACGCATCCTCGGCGATCGTGGCGCTTTCGGCCACGACCACGGCGACCGGCTCGCCGACATAGCGCACCTTCCGGTCCGCGATCACCGGTTGCCAGTAGGGTGCGAGCTCCGGCAGTGGCGCGAGCCGCATCGGGATGCCCGGGACCTCGCCGCCCAGCGTCTCCGCCGTGATCACCGCGACCACGCCGGGCAGGTCGCGGGCCGCCGCAAGCTCGATGCCGCGGATGCGGCCATGCGCGACCGGGCTGCGCAGGATCGCGGCGTGCAGCAGGCTGGGGCGCGTCACGTCGTCGGCGAAGAGACCGGCGCCGCGGAGCAGGCGGAGATCCTCGATCCGCTCGACGGGCTGGCCGACATGCCGGTTGGGGCGCGGGGCGTCGAGCGGGCTCATGCCGCCGTCTCCGGCCGGTAATGCGCACGCGCTTCCAGCACCGCCGCGACGATCGCCATATAGCCGGTGCACCGGCAGATGTTGCCGGACAGCACGTCGCGGATGCGCGCCTCGGAGGCGTCGGGCTCGGCGGTGAGCAGCGCGTGCATGGTGGTGACGATGCCGGGCGTGCAGAAGCCGCACTGCACCGCGCCGTGCCGGCGGAAGGCCGCCTGCAGCGGGGTGAGCGCGGCGTCGTCCGACAGGCCCTCGATCGTCACCACCGCTGCGCCCTCGGCCTGAACGGCGAGCATCAGGCAGGCGCGCACCGGGCGGCCATCCAGCAGCACGGTGCAGGCCCCGCAGACGCCGTGGGCGCAGCCGACATGGGTGCCGGTCAGGCGGAGCTCGCCACGCAGATAGTCGGCGAGCGTGGTGCGCGGCTCAAGCTCCGCCGCGCGCGGCTCCCCGTTCACGGTGAGCTGGAAGGCCGTCATGCCCGTACCTCCTCCCGCGCCATGGCGGCAAGCACAGCGCGTTCGGCCAGCGTGCCGGCGAGGTCCCGGCGATAGGCGGCGCTTGCGTGGATGTCCTCCGGCGGGCTGACCGCGCCCGCCACCGCCCGGCCCACTGCTTCGGCGA
>DASQVL010000532.1:0-7539 GCA_035640795.1 Crenalkalicoccus sp.
CGAATGATGAAGGTGATGGGCCTGACGGGCGGCATCGGCATGGGCAAGTCCACCGCGGCCGCCACGCTGCGGCGGCTGCGCGTGCCGGTCTTCGATGCCGATGCGGCGGTGCACCGGCTGCAGGGGAAGGGCGGCCGCGCCGTGGCACGCATCGCCGCCGCCTTTCCCGGCACCGTGCGCGGCGGCGCGGTGGACCGGGAGGCGCTGCGCCAGGCCGTGCTCGGCCAGGACGTGCCGCCGGGGGCGCTCACGCGGCTCGAGCGCATCGTCCACCCGCTGGTGCGCGATTCGGAGCGCCGCTTCCTCGCCGCCGCGCGGCGGCGCGGGGAGCGCCTGGTCGTGCTCGACATCCCCTTGCTGTTCGAGACGCATGGCGAGGGACGCTGCGACAGGGTGATGGTGGTGACCGCCCCGCCCGCGGTGCAGCGCAGCCGCGTGCTGCGCCGCCCGGGCATGACGGAGGAGCGGCTTGCCGCCATCCTCGCCCGCCAGATGCCGGATGCCGAGAAGCGCCGGCGCGCCGACCATGTGGTGCAGACCGGCATCTCCCGCCATCATGCGCAGCGCCAGATCCGGCGAATCGTGCGGGAGCTCAGGGGCGGATGACACGCCAGGTGGTGCTGGACACGGAAACGACGGGGCTCGACCCGCTGACCGGCGACCGCGTGCTGGAAGTGGCGGCGATCGAGCTGGTGAACCTGGTCCCCACCGGCCGCAGCTTCCACGTGCTGGTGGACCCGGAGTGCGAGGTGCCAGAGGAGGCCGTCCGCGTGCATGGCTTCACCACGGCCATGCTGCGCGGCAAGCCCCGCTTCGCCGAGGTGGTGGAGGAGCTGCTGGGCTTCCTCGGCCATTCGCCGATCGTCGCACACAACGCCCCCTTCGATTTCGGCTTCCTCGACGCCGAGCTGCGGCGGCTCGGCCGGCCGCCGCTCGACCGCGCGCGCATGGTGGACAGCCTGGAGATCGCCAGGCGCCGCTTCCCCGGCCTGCCGAACAGCCTGGACGCGCTGTGCCGACGGCTCGGCGTGGATAACTCGATGCGCACCAGCCACAACGCGCTGCTCGACGTGCAGCTGCTGGCGCAGGTCTACCTGGAGCTGATGGGCGGCCGGCAGCCGGGGCTGACGCTGACCGCGGCGCGGCTGGTGCCGGCGCTGGCACCAGGCGCCACGGCACGGCCGCGCACGCCGCGGCCGATCCTGCCGAGTGCGGAGGAGCTGGCGGCGCATGCGGCGTTCGTGGCGCGGCTGAAGGAGCCGCTCTGGCTGCTGCCGCCTTTCATGCCGGCGGCGGCGGAATAGCCGGGGCGCGGGTTGCTGCGGGTTGCTCTTTGGGGGCCGCTCGCCTCAGCCCGTACCCGCCTCGCCCCGCACCTCCCGCGCGCCATGCCGCCGGAACGCCTCCTCCGCTCGCCCGAGCGCATCATCCGGCAGCCGCGCCGAAACCTGGATTCCCGGCCGCCCACCCTCGGCCACGAAGCCGTGATGATCCTCCGCCCGGCGGGCATCGGTCCCGGCGCTGGCATTCGCCTCCCCCGCCGCATGGACCTGGACGGCCTCCCGCGCCAGGCCGAACTCCTGCACCAGGGTCTCCACCGCGCGCTCCGCCTGCGGGCGGTTGTCGAACAGGGCGATCAGGGTGCGTGTCATGGGGATCCTCCCTTGCCGGCGGGGCAACGGCGGGGTCGCGCAGCCGTTCCGTGCCGGCCGACGCACGGCCGTTGTCACCAGACCGCCGCCTTGGCTAACGTCTGAGACGGACCCCGGAGCCGGGGTCAGAACAAGGCGGGGGGCCCAAGGCCCCGTTCGGGAGGACGGAAGGGATGACAGCGAATCCTCTGGGCCGGCGGAGCATGCTCCGCGCCGGCGCTGGCGTGCTGGCGGGGACCGCCCTCGGCGCCCCGATGGTGCATGCCCAGGGCACGGCGGGCACGCTGCGCTGCGGCTGGTGGGACCACTGGGTCCCGACCGGCAACGGCATCATGCGCCAGCTCTGCGAGGAATGGGGCAAGAAGAACAATGTCGAGGTGCAGAGCGACTTCATCACCTCGGTCGGCAACCAGAACCTGCTGACCATCGCCGCCCAGGCGCAGTCCCGCTCCGGCCACGACATCCTCGCCTTCCCGGCCTGGGAGCCGTCCAACCACGCCCGGCTGCTGGAGCCGGTGGACGACGTGGTGGAGCGCCTCTCGCAGAAATACGGCAAGATCACCCCGGCCGCCGAATACCTCGCGAAGATCGAGGGCAAGTGGCGCGGCGTGCCCGCCGTCTCCGGCACCCAGCTGAAGCCGCCCTGCGTCCGCTACGACCTGCTGCAGCAGCACGCCGGCATCGACGTCCGCAGCATGTGGCCGGCGAAGGCCGAGCGCGGCCCCGGCGCCGATACCTGGACCTGGGACACCTTCGTGGTGGCGGCCGAGAAGTGCAAGCAGGCCGGCTTCCCCTTCGGCCTGCCGATGGGCCAGTTCACCGATGCGGTGGACTGGGTCGGCGCGCTCTTCCACAGCTATGGCGCTGACCTGATCGACGAGGACGGCAACGTCACCGTGCGCAACAACCCCAAGGTGCTGCAGGTGATGGAATACGCGGTGCGCCTTGGGAAGGCGCTGCCGGACGATGTCTGGGCGTGGGACGACGCCTCGAACAACCGCTGGCTGATCTCCGGCCGCGGCGCGCTGATCTTCAACCCGCCCTCCGCCTGGGCGGTCGCCAAGCGCGACGCGCCGCAGGTGGCCGAGAAGTGCTGGTACGCGCCGATGCCGGCCGGGCCCGCCGGCCGCTTCTCCCCCTACCTGCCCTATTTCTGGGGCATCTGGAGCTTCGGGAAGAACAAGACCGCGGCGAAGAGCCTGCTCGAATTCCTCTCCCAGCGGGAGAATGCCGAGCGGCAGACCATGACGAGCGACGGCTACGACATCCCGCCCTTCCAGAGCATGTCCGACTTCAAGGTCTGGGAGACGGTGGGCCCGCCCACGGGGTTCGAGTTCAACTACCCGAACAAGCCGCACCAGCAGCAGGAGCTCTCCGTCGCCTTCGCCCCGGCGCCCGCGGAGATCGCGGTGCAGGCCTACAACCAGGGCATCAACACCAAGATGGTGGCCCGCGTGGTGCAGGGCGGCGAGACCATCCAGCAGTCGCTGGGCTGGGCGGAGCGCGAGCTGAAGAACTTCGCGCGCGGCTGAGCCGCGCGGCCGGCCCGGCGGGGATCACCCGCCGGGCCCAACCAAGGTCTGGGAGGCCGGCCAATGAGCCCCGACGGAACACTTGCCGCGACCGCCGGCGCACTGGATGCGCGGCGCCCCGGCGTCGGCAGCCTGCACCGCTTCGCGCGGCGGCGCTCCACCATCGCCTTCCTGATGACGCTGCCGCTGCTCGCGGTGATCGGCGGGCTGGTGGTCTACCCCTTCTTCTATGCGCTCTACCTCTCGACGCTCAACCGGAACATGACGCGGAGCATCGGCCTCGGCAATTTCGAGATCCTGTTCGACACCGACACCTTCTGGATGGTGGCCTGGCAGAGCTGCATCTTCGCGATCACCGCGGTGATCCTGAAGGCCACCATCGGCTTCATCCTGGCGCACCAGCTGCACCACATCCCGGCCAAGGGGCAGAAGAAGTGGCGGGGCATGCTGCTGATCCCCTGGGTGATCCCGCCGGCGCTCTCCACCCTCGGCTGGTGGTGGATGTTCGACCCCTCCTACTCCTCCATCAACTGGCTGCTGAGCGTGGTGGGCGTCCCGGGCGTGCCCTGGCTGGGCGAGCCCTGGTGGGCCCGCCTTGCCGTCATCACGGTGAACGTCTGGTACGGCGCGCCCTTCTTCATGATCATGTACCTGGCCTCGCTGAAATCGGTGCCGGACCAGCTGTACGAGGCGGCGGCGATCGATGGCGCCACCGGCTTGCAGGGGCTGCGCTACGTGACGCTGCCGATGATGCGCAACATCATCAGCATCACCATCCTGTTCAGCCTGATCGTCACCTTCGCGAACTACGACATCGTCCGCGTGTTGACCAACGGGGGCCCGCGCGACCTGACGCATGTCTTCGCCACCTACGCCTTCCAGGTCGGCATCCTCTCGGGGAACGTGCCGCGGGGCGCTGCGGTCAGCCTGTTCATGTTCCCGCTGCTGGCGACCTTCGCCTTCTTCATCCTGCGTGACGTGACCAAGCGGAACAGGGAGCAGATGTGATGTCGGCGACCGCGACCGCGCCGGCCGGCGCCGGCAGCTATTTCGGCCGCAAGGTCGGCTCGCTCCACAAGGAGCGGCGCTGGGCGCTGATCAGCGCCTATGTCAGCCTCATCATCTTCGCGGTGATGTTCCTGGCGCCGCCGGTCTACATGTTCATCACCAGCATCAAGCCGAACGAGGAGATGGCCGACCTCGCCGGCAATCCCTGGCTGGTGCACCACCCGACGCTGCAGCACTACGCCGCCGTTCTCGGCAATCCGCTCTTCATCCGCTTCTTCATCAACAGCGCCATCGTCACCGTCTCGGTCGTGCTGCTGACCATGGTGATCTCGACGCTCGCCGCCTTCGCCCTGGCCCGGATGAAGCTCTGGGGCAGCCAGACCCTGGCGACCGGCGTGTTCCTCACCTACCTGGTGCCGGAAACGCTGCTCTTCATCCCGCTCTACCAGATCGTGGGCGGCCTCGGGCTGCTCAACTCGATCTGGGGGCTGATCCTGGTCTATCCGACGCTGACGGTGCCGTTCTGCACCTGGATCATGATCGGCTACTTCGCCTCCATCCCGAAGGAGCTGGACGAGGCGGCGCTGATCGACGGCGCCAACTGGGCGCAGATGCTGCTGAGGATCTTCGTCCCCGTGGCCATGCCGGGCATCATCGCGGCGACGATCTTCGCCTTCACCGTCTCCTGGGCCGCCTTCGTCTATCCCACCGCCTTCATCACCACGCCGGATGCGATGCCGATGACGATCGGCGTGGTCTCCCAGCTGGTGCGGGGTGACACCTTCGCCTGGGGGCAGATCATGGCGGGTTCGCTGCTGGCGGCGCTGCCGCCAGTGGTGATCTACGCGCTGCTGATGGACTACTACATCGCCGGCCTGACGGCGGGCGCTACGAAGGGCTGAGATCGCGCGCGACGGCGCGGCGAGGAACATGGTTTCCGAAGGCCTCTCGGCCTTTGGCGGGATGGGAGCTTGAGGGGCAGGGCAGCGCCCTTCCCCTCAAACGGAAGGAAGCGTCATGGCTCAGCTGAACATCCGCAACGTGGTCAAGGAATACGAAGGCGGCGTCCAGGCGGTGAAGGGCATCGACCTCGACATCGCCGACCATGAGTTCGTCGTCCTCGTCGGCCCCTCCGGCTGCGGCAAGTCCACGACGCTCAGGATGATCGCGGGGCTCGAGGAGATCACCGGCGGCGAGATCTCGATCGGCGGGACGGTGGTGAACGACATCCCGCCGCGCGACCGGGACATCGCCATGGTGTTCCAGAACTACGCGCTCTACCCGCACATGACGGTGTACGACAACATGGCCTTCGGCCTGACGCTGCGGCGGTTCCCGAAGGAGGAGATCCGCGCGCGCGTCGAGAAGGCGGCGCGCATCCTCGACATCGGCACGCTGCTCGCCCGGAAGCCGAAGGCGCTTTCGGGCGGCCAGCGCCAGCGCGTCGCCATGGGCCGCGCCATCGTGCGGGACCCCAAGGTCTTCCTGTTCGACGAGCCGCTGTCGAACCTCGACGCCAAGCTGCGCGTGCAGATGCGGACCGAGATCAAGAAGGTCCACCAGACCGTCAAAACCACCACCGTCTACGTCACCCACGACCAGGTGGAGGCGATGACGCTGGCCGACCGCGTGGTGGTGATGAACCACGGCGTGATCGAGCAGGTCGGCCCGCCGCAGGAGCTCTACCACCACCCGCGGACGAAGTTCGTCGCCGGCTTCATCGGCAGCCCGGCCATGAACTTCCTGCCCGCGCGGCTCGAGAACGGCAGCGGGGCGCTGCGCGTCCACCTCGGCGACGGCAACGTGCTGCCGGTGCCGGAGGAGCGGCGCAGCCGCTATGCCGGCCATGCCGGGCGCCCGGTGCTCCTCGGCCTCCGGCCGGAGCACCTGACCGATACCAAGCCCACGGACAAGCGCAACATCGCGCCCTTCCATGCGACGCCCGAGGTGGTGGAGCCCATGGGCATGGAGACGCTGGTGCATTTCTGGACCGAGGGTGCGGAGATCTGCGCCCGCCTCGACCCCGGCGTGCCGGTCGAGCCCGGGCGGCCCATCCAGCTGGCCGCCGACATGGAGCAGATGCACCTGATCGACCCGGAGAGCGGCCGCGTCCTGTAGCGCGGCCGCCGCACGGGGACGCGAAGCGCGGTAGCCGCCGCGCGCGCCGCGGAGTAGAGCACCGGCATGGACGCGACCGCCCCCGTCATCCTCGCCGCCCCCGCGCTGGAAGCGCTGGTGCGGGACATCTTCCGCGCCACCGGCTGCGATGCCGCCGAAGCGGGCCGCATTGCCGAGCAGCTGGTCGGCGCCAACCTGGCCGGCCATGACAGCCACGGCGTGGTGCGCGTGCCGCGCTACGTCGAGTGGCAGCAGGCGGGCTATGTGGTGGCCGGCCGCACCGCGGAGATCGTCACCGATGGCGGCGGCTTCGCGCTGCTCGACGGGCAGTTCGGCTTCGGCCAGACCGTGGCGCCCCAGGCGACCGCGCTCGGCATCGAGCGCGCGGAGCGCCACGGCGCGGCGGTGATCGCGCTGCGCAATGCCGGCCATGTCGGCCGCGTCGGCGCCTTCGCCGAACAGGCGATCGCCGCCGGGCTGATCTCCATCCACTTCGTCAACGTCGCCGGCAGCACGCTGGTCGCCCCCTTCGGCGGCGCGGAGCGGCGCTTCTCCACCGCGCCCTTCTGCGTGGGCGTGCCGACCGACCCGCCCGTGGTGCTCGACTTCGCCACCTCCCGCGTCGCGGAGGGCAAGGTTTTGGTCGCCTCCAATGGCGGCAAGCCGCTTCCGCCGGATGCGCTGATCGAGCCGGACGGGCGGCTCTCCGGCGATCCGCACACCCTCTATGGCGACTACCCGCAGGTCGGGCCGCGCAGCCCCTCGAACGGGCTGGGTGCCATCCGCGCCTTCGGCGAGCACAAGGGCAGCGGCCTCGCCTTCATGTGCGAGCTGCTGGCCGGCGCGCTCACGGGCGGCGGCTGCTCCGGCCCGGTGGAGGCGCGCGGGCGCATCGCCAACGGCATGCTCTCCGTCTTCCTCTCGCCGAAGCATTTCGGGACGGAGGCCGCGTTCCGCCGCACTGCGCAGAACTACGTCGCCTGGGTGAAGTCCTGCCGCCCCGCGGAGCCGGGGGGCGAGGTGCTGGCGCCCGGCGAGCCGGAGGCGCGGCTCCGCGCCCAGCGCCTGCGCGACGGCGTGCCGCTGCAGCCCGATAGCTGGGCCGCCATCCGCCAGACCGCCGAGCGGCTCGGCGTCGCGCTGCCGGCCTGAGGTCGGGCCGCCGATGTCGCACCCCTGATGTGCCGCACCTGATGTCCCACTGGCCGCGCCACGCGGCGCTGGCGGCG
>DASQVL010000533.1:0-3802 GCA_035640795.1 Crenalkalicoccus sp.
CGCGCCCAGCATGCGCACCACGGGCAGGTAGGTGTCGTAGAGCGGCTCGATCAGCACGCACTCATCGCCCGGGTTCAGCACCGCCATCAGGCAGGCGGTGATCGCCTCGGTGGCCCCGGAGGTGACGACCACCTCCGCGGCCGGGTCCACCTCCAGCCCGTAGAAGCGCCGGTTGTGTGCCGCGACCGCCGCGCGCAGCTCCGGCACGCCGGTCATCGGCGGGTACTGGTTGCGCCCATCGAGCAGCGCCGCGGCGGCGGCGTGGATGACGTCGGAGGGCCCGTCATGGTCCGGGAATCCCTGGCCGAGGTTGATCGCCCCGTGCTCCAGGGCGAGCGCGCTCATCACGGTGAAGATCGTCGTGCCGGTGGCCGAGAGCAGGTCATTCTGCGGTCGCATGGGGCGGATCATGGTGGGGCGGCCGGGGCGGGGCAAGAAGGCGGGACGGAAACTGCCCGCGTCTCAGGCAGCCTGCCGCCGGCGCAGGCGCCAGGCGGCCCCGCCGCCCCCGCTTCCCCGCCCAGGGCCGATTGAAGCCGCGGCACGGGGCGTGCAATAGGGGGCGTGCAATAGGGTGCCACAGCCAGCGCCGGTCCCGGGCAGAGACGCCCTGACCTTCGGGCGGGCAGGAAGCGTCACAGGATAGCGCCGGAGAGCGAAGCGGAGCCGATGAAGAAAATCGAGGCCATCATCAAGCCCTTCAAGCTGGATGAGGTGAAGGACGCCTTGCACGAGATCGGGCTTCAGGGCCTGACCGTGGTGGAGGCGAAGGGCTTCGGCCGGCAGAAGGGCCATACGGAGCTCTACCGCGGCGCCGAGTACGTCGTGGACTTCCTGCCCAAGGTGAAGATCGAGGTGGTCTGCCCGGACGACATGCTGGACCGCGCGATCGAGGCGATCAGCCAGGCGGCGCGCACGGGACGCATCGGCGACGGCAAGATCTTCGTCACCGAGGTGCACGAGGTCATCCGCATCCGCACCGGAGAGCGGGGCGAGGACGCGGTCTAGCGGCACAGGCAGGGCCAGGGGCGGGCATCCGGCGCGCGGCAGGCTTCCGCGGCCGGGCAATCCGTACTAGCGACCGGGCGCCGCCGGGCGGCGCCAACGGCTTCAGAGACCCAGAGGGGAAGACAGGACCACCGACATGGCTCAGGACAAGCCCAACGCCGTCTCCAAGGTGATGGAGATGCTGAAGGAACACAGCGTGGAGTATGTGGACTTCCGGTTCACCGACCCGCGCGGCAAGTGGCAGCACACCGCCCAGCACGTCTCCACCATCGAGGAGGACACCTTCAACGACGGCATCATGTTCGACGGCTCCTCGATCGCCGGCTGGAAGGCGATCAACGAGAGCGACATGATCCTGATGCCGGATCCGGACACCGCCTGCCTCGACCCCTTCTCGGCCAAGCCGCAGCTCGTCCTGTTCTGCGACATCTTCGAGCCCTCGACCGGCCAGCGCTACACCCGCGACCCGCGCGGCACCGCGAAGAAGGCGGAGGAGTACCTGCGGGCCTCGGGCGTGGGCGACACGGCGTTCTTCGGGCCGGAGGCGGAGTTCTTCATCTTCGACAACGTCCGCTTCGGCATCGGCGGCAACTACGCGCTCGTCCAGCTCGACAGCAGCGAGGGCCCGCAGGCCTCCATGAAGGAGTACCCGGAGGGCAATATGGGCCACCGCCCGGTGGTGAAGGGCGGCTACTTCCCGGTGCCGCCGGTGGATTCCGAGCAGGACCTGCGCGCCGAGATGCTCTCCACCATGGGTGAGATGGGCGTCATCATCGAGAAGCACCATCACGAGGTGGCGCAGAGCCAGCATGAGCTCGGCATGAAATTCGGCCCGCTGGTGCGCATGGCCGACCACATGCAGATCTACAAGTACTGCATCCACAACGTGGCGCACAGCTACGGCAAGACCGCGACCTTCATGCCGAAGCCGGTCTTCGGCGACAACGGCTCCGGCATGCATGTCCACCAGTCCATCTGGAAGGATGGCAAGCCGCTGTTTGCCGGCAACGGCTACGCGGACCTCAGCGAGATGGCGCTGCACTACATCGGCGGCATCATCAAGCACGCCAAGGCGCTGAACGCCTTCACCAATCCGCTGACCAACAGCTACAAGCGGCTGATCCCGGGCTTCGAGGCGCCGGTGCTGCTGGCCTACTCCGCCCGCAACCGCTCCGCCTCCTGCCGCATCCCCTACGCGACCAGCCCGAAGGCGAAGCGCGTGGAGGTCCGCTTCCCGGATCCGGGGGCGAACCCCTATCTCGCCTTCAGCGCCATGCTGATGGCGGGCCTCGATGGCATCCGCAACCGCATCCATCCAGGCGACCCGATGGACAAGGACCTCTACGACCTGCCGCCGGAGGAGCTGAAGGGCATCCCGACGGTGTGCGGCAGCCTGCGGGAGGCGCTGCAGTCGCTGGAGGCGGACCACGAGTTCCTGCTGGCCGGCGACGTGTTCGGCAAGGAGCAGATCGAGAGCTACATCGAGCTGAAATGGGGCGAGGTGTACCGCTTCGAGCACACGCCGCACCCGGTGGAGTTCGAGATGTACTACTCCGTCTGAGGACGGCGCCCTTCCGGGCGCTCTTCCGGGGCCTGCGCGGGGCCGGGTCGCCAAGGCGGCCCGGCCCTTCCTATGCTGGCGCGAAGCTTGGGGAGAGAATCATGGACGAGGCCCATGCGGTGCCGCCGCCGACCGGCCCGCTCGCCGGCATACGCGTGCTCGACCTGACCGGCGTCGTGCTCGGCCCCTATGCGACGCAGACGCTGGGCGACTGGGGCGCGGAGATCATCAAGATCGAGCCGCCCCAGGGTGACCTGGTGCGCAACTCCGGCGTCTTCCGCAACCGCGGCATGGCCTCGGTCTTCCTCGGCGTGAACCGCAACAAGCGGTCGGTCTGCGTGGACATCAAGCAGCCCGAGGGGGCGGAGGTGATCCGCCGCCTCATCCCCACCGTGGACGTGCTGGCGAGCAATATCCGCCCCGCCGGCATGGCGCGCGCCGGCTTCGGCTACGAGGCCTGCGCCGCGCTCAACCCCGGCCTGGTCTACGCGGTCGCGACCGGCTTCGGGCAGGACGGGCCGCACCGCGCGCGGCCGGCCTTCGACGAGGTGATCCAGGCGGCGAGCGGCTTCGGCGCCATCGTCGGCGAGGCGGCGGGGGAGCCGGCCTTCGTGCCCTCGCTGGTCGCCGACAAGATCACCGGGATGGCGCTGCTGGCCGCGACCTGCGCCGCGCTGGTCGCCCGCGCGCGCACCGGGCGCGGCCAGCTGGTGGAGGTGCCGATGCTGGAGACGCTGACCGCCTTCGTCAGCGTGGAGCACCTCGGCGGCCACGCCTTCGACCCGCCGATCGGGCCGCCGGGCTATGAGCGCCTGCGCCACCGCCGGCCGGTGCCGACCCGGGACGGGCACATCACGCTGCTGCCCTACTCGGCTGCCAATTGGCGCGCCTTCTTCACCGCCGCCGGGCGGCCGGAGCTGATCGAGCGCTTCCAGGTGGACGACCCGGTGCAGCGCAACGCGAACATCGATCGCATCTACGCGGCGCTCCGCGAGATCGCGCCGGCGCGCAGCACGGCGGAGTGGCTGGCGATCTGCGAGGAGCTGGACATCCCGGCGGCCGCCTTCTCCACGCTGGAAACGCTGGCCGGGCATCCGCACCTCGCTGCGGTCGGGATGTTCCGGACGCTCGAGCACCCGAGCGAGGGCGCGGTGCGCTATGCGCGGCCGGCGACGAAGTTCTCGGACACGCCGGCCGAGATCCGCCGGCCGCCGCCGCTTCTCGGCGAGCACA
>DASQVL010000534.1:0-3023 GCA_035640795.1 Crenalkalicoccus sp.
CGCCCGCGCCGGCGGGCATTGCTACCTCAACAATGCCGCCCTGGCCGCGGAGGCGCTGCGCCGCGCCGGCGCCCCGCGCGTCGCCGTGCTGGACGTGGACAGCCATCACGGCAACGGCACCCAGGCGATGTTCTGGCAGCGCGCCGACGTGCTGACCGTCTCCATCCATGGCGACCCGGACCGCTACTACCCCTGGTTCACCGGCCATGCGGAGGAACGCGGCGAAGGCGCCGGGGAAGGGTTCAACCTGAACCTGCCCCTCGCCTTCGGCACCGGCGATGCCGGCTGGCTGGCGGCCATCGGGACGGGCCTCGCCGCCATCCGGCGCTTCGGGGCGGAGGCGCTGGTCGTCTCGCTCGGCTTCGACGCCTCGGAGCACGAGCCGCTGAACGCCCTCGCGGTTACGGCGGAGGGCTTCGCCCGCGCCGGCGCGGCGATCGCCGCGCTCCGCCTGCCCACGGCGATCGTGCAGGAAGGCGGCTACGCGGTCGAGCAGCTCGGCCCCCTGCTCGAACGTTTCCTCACCGGCTGGGGCGGCGCATGACGCCGGAGGAGATCCACGGCGCCACGCTGACGCTCGACACGCATATCGACATCCGCTGGCCGGACCCGCCGGACCCGATGGCGGAGGGCCCGATGTGCGTGGACTTCCCGAAGATGGCGCGCGGCGGGCTGCGCGCCGCCGTGTTCGTCGCCTATGTGCCCCAGGGTATGCGCGATGCCGCGGGCCATGCCGCGGCGGCGGAGCGGGCGGAGGCGATGCTGCATCACATCCGCGGGCGCGCGGACGGGCAGGCGCGGCGTTTCTGCGCGACGCCGGAGGAGCTCGAGGCCTGCTTCGCGGCGAGGGCGACCGGCGTGCTTTCCGCGGTCGAGAACGGCTACGCCATGGGCCGCGACCTCGGCGCGCCGGCGCGCTGGCGGGCGCTCGGCGCCTGCTATCTCACGCTGACGCATGACGGGCACAACGAGCTGGCCGACAGCGCCCGGCCGAGGAGCGCGCTCGGCGATGCGACCTCGCAGCATGGCGGGCTTTCGGCGCTGGGGCGGCAGGCGATCGCCGAGCTGAACCGCGTGGGCATCATGGTGGATGTCTCGCACGTCTCGCAGCCGGCGATGCTGCAGGCGGCGGAGCTCTCGCGCAGCCCGGTGGTGGTGACGCACACCGCCTGCCGCGCCCTCCGCGAGCATCCGCGCGGCCTCGACGACGGGCAGCTGGACGCGCTGCGGGAGGTTGGCGGCCTCGCGCAGATCACCGCCGTGCCGGCCTTCCTGCGCGCGCCCTTCTTCGGCAACCCCTCCAACGCCTCCGTCGAGACCTTGGTGGACCATGTGGACCATGCGGTGCGGCGCATCGGCATCGCGCATGTCGGGATCTCGTCCGACTTCGACGGCGGCGGCGGTGTGTCCGGGTGGCAGAACGCGGCGGAGACGCGGGGGGTGACGGCGGCGCTGGCGGCGCGGGGCTACGACGCGGGGGCGATCGGGCTGCTGTGGTCGGGGAATTTCCTGCGCGTGTGGCGGCGGGCGATGGAAGTGGCGGCGGCGTAGGTGGCCCTTGGGGGAGGAAGGGAACGTCCCCTCCGGGGACCCCCCAAGCCCCCACCATCCTTTTTCTGATCCCTTTTCCGGGGCGCTTCCCCATCGTCTCGCGCCAACCGGAAACCCAGGGTTGAACTCCCGATGCGCGTCCGGCATGGTCCCGCCATGGCCCGCACCGCATGATCGCCCGCGTCGCCACCTTCGCCTTCTCGGGCGTGGAGGCGGTGCCCGTCGAGGTACAGGTGCAGATCGCCGCAGGCCTGCCCGCCTTCCTCGTCGTCGGCCTGGCCGACAAGGCGGTCGCCGAGAGCAAGGAACGCGTGCGCGCCGCCCTCACCGGCCTCGGCCTCTCGCTGCCGCCCAAGCGTGTTCTCGTGAACCTCGCACCGGCCGACATCGCCAAGGAAGGCTCGCACTTCGACCTGCCGATCGCCCTCGCCGTCCTCGCCGCCATGGAGGTGCTGCCGCGCGAGGAGCTGGCGGGCTTCGCGGCCCTCGGCGAGCTCTCGCTCGATGGCGCCATCATGCCCGTCGCCGGCGTGCTGCCCGCCGCCCTCGGCGCCTCGGCGCGCGAGCTCGGCCTGGTCTGCCCCGCCGCCCAGGGGGGCGAGGCCGCCTGGGCCGGGCGGGTCGAGGTGCTGGCCGCGCCGGACCTCCTCGCCCTGATGAACCACTTCCGCGGCACCCAGGTGCTGACGCCGCCCGAGCCGCCGCCCCTCGCCCCGCCGCCCGCGCGCGGGCCCTGCCTCTCCGAGGTGAAGGGCCAGGAAAGCGCCAAGCGCGCGCTGGAGATCGCCGCCGCCGGCGGCCACAACCTGCTGATGATGGGCCCGCCCGGCGCCGGCAAGTCCATGCTGGCGGCGCGGCTGCCCGGCCTGCTGCCCGACCTGACCCCGGCCGAGGCGCTGGAGGTCAGCCTGGTGCACTCCATCGCCGGGCTGCTCGAGGGCGGACGGCTCGTCACGCGCCCGCCCTACCGGGACCCGCACCATTCGGCGAGCCAGGCGGCACTGATCGGCGGCGGCAACCGCGCGCGGCCGGGCGAGATCAGCCTGGCCCACAACGGCGTGCTGTTCCTCGACGAATGGCCGGAATTCCCGCGGCCCGCGCTGGAGGCGCTGCGCCAGCCCATGGAGACCGGCCGCGCCAGCATCAGCCGCGCCAACCACCACGTGACCTATCCGGCACGGGTGCAGGTGGTGGCCGCCATGAATCCCTGCCGCTGCGGCTATCTCGGCGACGCCACGCGCGAATGTGGCCGGGCGCCCCGCTGCGGGGAGGACTACCAGATGCGCCTCTCCGGCCCGTTGCTGGACCGCATGGATCTCTCGATCGAGGTGCAGCCGGTACCCCCCGCGGAGCTCTCCCGGGCCCCTGCCGGCGAGCCCTCCTCCGCCGTCGCGGCGCGGGTGCAGGCAGCGCGCGACCGCCAGCGGGCGCGCTATGGCGAGGCCGGCGCGCGCTGCAACGCCGCGGCGCCG
>DASQVL010000535.1:0-3623 GCA_035640795.1 Crenalkalicoccus sp.
TTGTTGGGGTACCACACAGCTGAACAACGTACTCTCCCTCTCCCTTCGGGAGAGGGCGGGGCGATTGCAGATGCACCGCAGAACCCTCTCCCTCCGGGAGAGGGCAGGGTGAGGGCGCTGAAGCGAGCCGAACACCCTCTCGTAAGACCCTCACCCCTTCCCTCTCCCGGAGGGAGAGGGGGAAGGGAGCGCCACAAGCGGCACCATGGGTGGCCGGGTCAAGCCCGGCCATGACGAGGGAGAGCGGGCGCCGCGCTTGGCCCATCCTCCTCGCGCTGGCCGCCGCGATCGTCGTCCTGATCGCCGTCCTGACCCGCATCACCATCCGCACCGACATCACCGAGTTCCTGCCGCGCGGCGAGACCGAGGCGGCGCGGCTGGTGCTGGACGAGGCGCGGGCGGGGACCGCGACCGGGCTCATCCTGATCGGCATCGAGGGCGCGGACACGGCCGAACTCGCCCGCATCAGCCGGGAAATGGCGGCCGCGCTGCCGCAGACCGGCCTCTTCCTGCTCGTCGCGGGCGGCGAGGCCGCCATGCCGCAATCCTCCCTCGAGGGCCTGTTCGCCCGCCGCTACCTGCTGGCCCCCGCCGATTTCAGCGTGCCCGCGCTGCGGGCCGGGCTCGAGCGCGTGCTGCGCCAGCTCCGCTCCTCGTCCGCCCCGTTCGCCGCCCAGTTCGGCCTGGCCGATCCGCCCGGCGCCCTGCTCACCCTGCTGCGCAACTGGGCCGGGCAGAGCCAGGTGCGCGCGATCGACGGCGCCTGGTTCGCCGCCGACCGCGACCGCGCCCTGCTGCTCGCGCGCACCAAGGCCGGCGGCATGGACGTCCCCGCGCAGGAGGCGGCCACCGCGGCGATCGAGGCCGCCTTCCGCGCGGCCAATCCGGGTTCCGCCCGGCTGCTGGTCGCCGGCCCCGGCGTATTCGCCCGCGACGCCGCGAACACGATCAAATGGGACGCGCGGCGGATCGCGATCCTGTCGACCGTGCTGATCGTGGTGCTGCTCTGGTGGCGGTTCCGCTCGCCGCTCGTGATCGCCGCGATCGCCGCCCCGGTGGTGGCCAGCGTCGCGGCGGCCGCGGCGGCGGTGCAGCTCGGTTTCGGCGCCGTGCAAGGCCCGGCGCTGGGCTTCGGCGGGACGATGCTGGGCATTTCCGTGGACTACCCGGTGCTGATGATCGGCCACCGCAAGCGCGGCGAGCCGGCCGGGGACACGCGGCGGCGGATCGGGCGGGCCTTCGTGCTGGCGGTGATCACGGCCGCACTCGGCCTGGCGGCCATGACCTTCTCCGGCTTCCCCGGCCTGGTGCAGCTCGGCGTGTTCTCGTCGGTGGGGCTCGGGGTCTGCGCGTTGCTGACCTGGTTCGGCCTGCCGCGGCTGATCGTGGCCGCCAACCTGGCCCCGGTCTCGGCCGGCGACCCGGCGTGGCTCGCGCGGGTGGAGGCCCTGCGTCGCTGGCGCTGGTTCGCGCTGGTCCCGATCCTGGCTGCGGCAATCTACCTGGCGCGCCTCGGCGGCCCGCATTGGGAGGCCGACCTGGGCAATCTGAGCCCGGTCCCCGAAGCCTCGCGCGCGCTCGACCAGGAGTTGCGGGCGGAACTGGGCGCGGCGGATGCGGCGCAGCTCGTCCTGGTCCGCGGCCCCGACCCGGAGAGCGTGCTCCAGCGCCAGGAGCGGCTCTTGCCGGTACTGGACCGGCTCCAGGCGGAGGGCGCGCTCGCCGGCTACGAAGCCGCCGCCCGGCTGATCCCAAGCGTCGCCACGCAGGAGGCGCGTCGGGCCGCGCTGCCCGACCGGGCCACGCTCGAGGCCCGGCTGGACGAGGCCGCCGCCGGCTTGCCGTTCCGCAGGGAGGCGTTCCAGCCCTTCCTCGACGCGGTCGCCGCGAGCCGCACGCTTCCGCCGCTGCGCCCCGCCGACCTGGCCGGCACGCCAATCGCCGCGAGACTCGACCCGCTGCTGATGCAGCGCGGCGGCGAGTGGCGCGGCCCCATTGTGCTCCAGGGCATGAAGGACGAAGCCGCCGTCCAGACCGCGCTAAAGCCCTCTCCCCCCGGGGTTGGGGCGCAGAGCGCACCAACGGTGGGTGAGGGTCCGTCAGCAAGCCCTCACCCCGACCCTCTCCCGGAGGGAGAGGGAGATAATGGCGACGTCCTCTACATCGACATGCGCTCCGAACTCGCCGCCGTCCTCTCCAGCTACACCGCCCGCGCCTGGCGCTGGCTCGGCTGGAGCCTGGTGCTCGTGGTCGCCGTGCTGACCGCCGGGCTGCGCTCCCCGCTCATGGTCGCGCGCGTCCTCGGCGCCGTGTTCGCCGCCATCCTGGTCACCGTCGCCGTCCTCACCCTGGCCGGACTGCGTCTCTCGCTCATCCATCTCGTCGCACTTCAGCTTGTCGCGGGCGTCGGGCTGGACTACGCGCTGTTTTTTGCTCGTCGTCAGCTCGACGGCGAGGAACGAGCACGGACCCTGCGCACCCTGGTGACCTGCAACGCCATGACCCTGTTGACCTTCGGCCTGCTCGCGCTGTGCCAGACGCCGCTGCTGCGCGACATCGGCGTCACCGTCGCCTGCGGCGCGGTGCTGGCCATGGGCTTCGCCTTCCTCGGCACCGGCGAGGCCCCCTCCCGCGCATGACCCCGCTCGCCATCACCGCGCTCACCGCCGTCAGCGCGCTCGGCCGCGGCGCCGCTGCCCATGGTGACGCGCTGCAGGCCCGCCGCTCCGGCCTGCGCCCGAACGATTTCGACCCGGCGGTCGGCGGCTGGATCGGCCGGGTCGATGGCGTCGAGGACCACGCCATCCCGGCCCATCTCGCCCGCTACGACTGCCGCAACAACCGGCTCGCCGACATGGCGCTGCACACCGACGGCTTCGCCCAGGCGGCAGCTGCCGCAAGCGAGCGCTACGGCCCGCACCGGGTCGCGGTCGTGCTCGGCACCAGCACCAGCGGCATCCACGCCGCCGAGGACGCCTATCGCGCGCGCCGGACCGACGGCACGCTGCCGCCGGGCTTCGACTATACCGGCACGCAGGACCTCTATTCGGTTGGGGCCTATGTCCGCGCCGCGCTCGACCTGTTCGGCCCCTCCTTCGTCATCTCCACCGCCTGCGCCAGCAGCGCCCGCGCCTTCCTCGACGCGGCCAACCTGATCCAGGCCGGGCTGTGCGACGCCGCGGTCGTGGGCGGCGCCGACAGCCTGTGCCGCATGACCCTGCACGGGTTCCAGGCGCTCGAGCTGATCGCGCCCGACCGCTGCCGGCCCTGCGACGCCGAGCGCGCCGGCATCTCGATCGGCGAGGCGGCCGGCTTCGCCCTGCTCGAGCGCGAGGGCGACGGGCTCGCCCTGCTCGGCGCCGGCGCCAGCAGTGACGGCCACCACATGTCCCACCCCCACCCCGAGGGCGCCGGCGCGATCGCCTCCATGCGGCAGGCCCTGGCGGCGTCCGGACTGGCCGCGTCCGACATCGATTGGATCAACCTGCACGGCACCGGCACCCGCGCCAACGACGCGACCGAGGACGTCGCCGTCGCCGCCCTGTTCGGCGACGCGGTCCCGTGCAGCTCGACCAAGGGCTGGACCGGGCACACGCTGGGCGCTTGCGGGATCCTCGAGGCCG
>DASQVL010000536.1:0-3598 GCA_035640795.1 Crenalkalicoccus sp.
GGCCCTCTCGCTGCAGTCGATCGGCGACATCGTGCAGGCGCGCGCCGCGGCGGCGGGCTTCGACGCGCGGTGCTTCGGCGGGCACAGCCTGCGGCGCGGCGCGCTGACCACCGGCATGAGCCGCGGCGCCCACCCGGCGCAGCTCAGGCGCCTCGGCCGGCACAAGCGCTTCGACACGCTCGGCGAGTACCTCGAGTTCGGCGATCCCTTCGAGGGGCACCCCCTTGGCGGCGCGCTCTGATCGGGGTCGCGCCATAGAACGGAGGCTGAAATCGCCCTGAGCGGGACGGGCCAGGAACACTGATGCCGCGTCCAGCGGTCCCCTGCTGCGGCAGTCGACCCCAAGCGATCCCAGGAGCGGGTGGGATCTCGTTCAGTCCGAGACGGGCGAGCGCCTCTCTCGGTGCAGCCGGTGAAGGCGCGAGTGCCATACCCCGACCGGGCACCCTGTCGACCCACCCTTGGCCGAGCCTTCACCCAGCGGCGTATCCCAGGGCGACGGCCGGCGCGCCGCTCAGCTCAGCGTAATCCCGGCTTCCCGCACCACGCGCGCCCACTTCGCGCGGTCACGGGTCAGCACCGCGCCGAAGGCCTCGGCGCCGGCAGGCTGCGAGAGGACACCCTGCGATGCGAACCGCGCCGGCCGGTCGGTCTCGGCCATGACCGCGCCGACCGCCGCTTCCAGCCGTGCCACCACCCGGCTTGACGTGCCCGCAGGCGCGGCGATGCCGATGAAGCCGGACGCCTCGAGCCCATCGAGGCCCGGCGTCTCGGCGACTGTGGGCAGGTCGGGATGCGTTGGCAGGCGTTCGGCGTGCAGCGTCGCGAGAACACGTAGCCGCCCGGCGTCGATGCTGGGGCCGAAGCTCACCAGCGTGTCAATGCCGATCTGCAACCGCCCGCCGAGCAATTCGCGGTTGACCTCCGACCCGCCGCGGAAGGGGACGTGGGTGATGTCGAGCCCACCCGCACGCAGCTTCAGCAACTCGAGGGCGAGGTGCTGGAGCGAGGCGACGCCGGGCGTGCCGGCATTCAGCTGCCCCGGGCGCGCCCGTCCGAGGGCCACGAGTTCTGCCATGGAGCGCACTGGCAGGTCGGCCGAGACGGCGAAGACGTAGGGCACGGTGGCGATCTGCGCCACTGGCAGCAGGTCGCGGGCCGGGTCGAATGGCAGGTTGCGCTGCACCGCGACGTTGAACGTGAGGTTCTGCGGGTTGCCCATCAGCAGCAGGTGGCCATCCGGCGTCGCGCGGGCGACCGCCTCTGCGGCAAGGTTGCCGGTCGCGCCGAGCCGGTTCTCCACGATGAAGGATTGCCCGAGCCGCGGGGTGAGCCGCTCGGCCACGGCGCGGGCCACGAAGTCGAGGGGGCCGCCGGGCGCGAAGCCTACCAGCAGACGGACAGGGCGGCTCGGATAGGCCGCCGCATCCTGCGCCAGTGCGGAACGCAGGGAGCCGCCCGCCAGGCCGAGGCCAAGGGCGATGGCGGATCGGCGCGTTGTGTCTCTCACGGGGTGCTTCGCCTTCCTGATCGGGTCGCGCTGGATGAGCAAGTAATCACCTGGTCCTCCGGAGGCGGCAGCGCTTCGCCGTGTGGAGGTGGTATGGCCGACGGTGCCGCCGGCGGTCCAATACAGGTTTCCTCTGGATACTCATGCCGGTTCGGCATAAGCAGCACGCATGGAGCTGCGCCACGCCAGGACGTTCGTCGCCGTGGCCGAGCTCGGCACCGTCTCCAGAGCGGCCGAGCAACTGCGCATCGCGCAACCGGCCCTGTCCCGCCAGATCGCCGACTTCGAGCGGGAGCTCGGGATCAGGCTGTTCGACCGCGTAGGCCGCCGCCTGATGCTGACGGGCGAAGGCGCGCAGCTTCTGGGCGACTGCCGGGCGCTGCTGGCCAGCGCCATGGCGATCGGCGAGCAAGCGCGGTTGCTGCAGCACGGGGATGCGGGCGTGCTGAAGGTGGCGTCTTCTCCGCAGATCATCGAGGGCGCGCTCGCAGCGTTCCTGACGCGCTACGCCGTGCAATACCCGAAGGTGCAGGTGAAGCTGACCGAGGTGATTGGCTGGGCCGCGACCCTCGCAAAGCTGGAAAGCGGCGAGATCCACCTTGGGCAGAACCTGATGGGGGCGGTGCGGCCCGACGACCCGCGCTACGCATGCCACCCGCTGGAACCCGTCAATCTGCTTGCGGCCTTCGGTCCGTCGATCGTGCTCGAAAGCGACGGCGAGATCGAGATTGGCCGGCTTGCGCAGTATCCGCTGCTGGTGGTCGACACCGATCACGTCTTCCGCCGCCATTTCGACGCGGCATGCCGCCTGGCCGGTATCCAGCCGAACATCGCCTTTGAGAGCCGGGCACCGCATGTCCTGCTAGCCATGGCCGAGAGCGGGCATGGCGTCGCCATCATCCCGTCGGCCCTGCGGAGCGACCGGTACGGGTTGCGCATCGCTGCCATCACCTATCGCGGCGAGCCGGTGCGCGTGCGGCCGGCGATCTACTGGGACAGGCGAAGGCCACTGCCGCGCTATGCGGAGGCGTTCTGCGAGATGCTCGGAGCGTACATGCGGGAGGTGTTCCCGATATCGCGGCCGACCAGGCCAGGCTGAGCGCGGCGTGAGTAAGGCCGCGCGTCGCGGTAAGGACGAGGTGCAGCCTGCTTGGCCGCGCATGCCTGTGGCGGGCCCGCGCGCCTCGCGGAGTACGGGAGAGAAGCGATTCGGCGACTATGCCTTTGCACCCCGACCAGGTACGTGCCCACGTCTCGCCGGCGCGGCAGGCCTGATACGATCGACCCACGATGACCAAGGTCCGAGTCGGCAAGCCTCATGCCCTGCCGGTCATGCGACTCCACGTGACCAAGGTCCAAGGCAGCCCGGACAGCGAGTCGCTGGGCTTCCTATGGGAAGCTTCGCCAGCGAGTTGCCCACAGGCATGCCCAGGACCCTTCGGACCTTGGTCAGCAAGCTGCGGACCCTTGGTCACCGTCCCTCGAGGGGAAACCCGCC
This sequence comes from Crenalkalicoccus sp., assembly GCA_035640795.1. GTDB lineage: Bacteria > Pseudomonadota > Alphaproteobacteria > Acetobacterales > Acetobacteraceae > DASQVL01. Next base: position 3,009 of record DASQVL010000536.1, read on the forward strand.
TAAAAACAACGGGTTGGCCAGCTCCTCCACTTGATCCTTGGTCCCAGAGCAATTAGCGATCGTACCGGAGCGGTGACTGGTGCTCTCCGGTCCGCAGTGAACGCCGCTTGGGCTCCCGACCACGCGTCGCCCGGCGCGCCTGCGAAAGGGCAGGGCAGCGGGACTTTCGTGCATGACGCCTGCCGCCCGGCCCTGGATTGTCTCCGCAACGGCCTTGGTGGTGGAAAGGTTCTGTCAGCGCTCGCGCGATCGGCTGCGCGCCACACCGGCCGTCGGTTGGGGGACTAGCGGCCTGCCTTGCCTTCCTCCGGCGGCCAGGCGCGCTTTCCGTGCAGCACGGCGAGCACATGGATTTCCCGGCCGGCGATGCGATAAGGCACGACGAACAGCGTGCGCGCCACCACCAGCTCACGGGTGCCGGGCACCCGGCCCGGCCGGCCGCGCTCTGTGAACTGGCGCAGGCCGTCAATGGCTTCGCGGAGACGTGCCGCCAGGGCAGCCGCGGCCCTGAGATTGTCCAGAGCGATGTAGTCCCGCGCGGCGTCAAGATCAGCAACGGCCTGGCGTGTGTAGCGGACGATCACCGCCAG
>DASQVL010000537.1:0-4886 GCA_035640795.1 Crenalkalicoccus sp.
CTGCTCGTCCTCGCCGATGCCGTGCTGGCGACCGCCGGACTGGTCAGGGACTGACGCATTGCGCCTTGCGATCGGCGGCTTCCAGCACGAGAGCCATTCCTTCGCGCCGATGCCGACGGGCTGGCGCGAATTCCTCAACCCCGGCGGCTTCCCGCCGCTGCTGCGCGGGCCGCGCCTGATCGAGACGCTGCGCACCACCTCCGTCCCCTCCGCCGGTGCGATCGCGGCGGCGGAGGCGGCGGGGGCGGAGATCGTGCCGCTCACTTGGTGCTTCGCGAACCCCGCGGGCCCCGTGACGGCCGAGGCCTTCGAGCGCATCGCGGCGCTGCTGGTCGCGTCCCTCTCCGACGCGCTTGAGGCGGGCCCGCTGGACGGCGTCTACCTGGAGCTGCACGGGGCGATGCTGGCGGAGGGCTTCGACGATGCGGAAGGCGAGGTGCTGCGCCGCGTCCGCGCCGTCGTCGGGCCGCGCGTGCCGATCGCGGCGAGCCTCGACCCGCATGCCAACCTGACGGCGCAGATGGTGGCGCTGGCCGACGTGCTGGTGCCCTACCGCACCTATCCGCATGTCGACATGAAGGCGGCCGGCGCGCGCGCGACGGAGCTGCTGGCCGGGCGCATCCGCCGCGGCAGCCCCTGGGCGCGCGCCTTCCGCCAGCTCGATTTCCTGACCGCGCTGCCCATGCAATGCACGCTGGTGCCGCCGATGCGGACGGCGCTGGAGGAGCGCGCGCGCCTCGCCGCGGCGCCGGGCGTGGTCGAGCTCGGCTTCTGCTTCGGCTTCCCCTATGCCGACTTCCCCGGCTGCGGCATGGCAATTTCCGCCTATGCCGAGGACCAGGCGGCGGCGGATGCGGCGGCGGAGGCGCTCGCCGCCTGGTTCGTGGCGCATGAGCCCGACTTCGCCGGCGGCGTGCTGCCGGCAGAGCAGGGCGTGGCGGAGGCGATCGCCGCGTCGCGCGGCGCGTCCCGCCCCGTCATCCTCGCCGACACCCAGGACAATCCGGGCGGCGGCGGGCATGGCGACACCACCGGGCTGCTCGCGGAGCTGCTGCGCCAGGGCGTGGAGGGCGCGGTGCTCGGCCTGATCAACGACGCGGCAAGTGCCGCGGCCTGCCACGCTGCGGGGGAGGGCGCGCGGCTCGACCTCTCCCTCGGCGGGCGGAGCGACGGCCGGCCGCTCGCGGTGACCGCGCTGGTGGAGCGCCTCTCCGATGGCCGCTTCGTCGCGACCGGCCCGATGGCGCGCGGCAATCCGGCCGATCTCGGCCCGACGGCGCTGATCCGCGTGGGCCCCGCCGGCGCGGAGCCGGCGGGGGTGCGCGTCATCGTCACCAGCCGCAAGGCGCAGGCGCTGGACCAGGCGCTGTTCACCCATCTCGGCGTGCAGCCGACCGGGCAGCGCATCCTGGCCCTGAAGTCCAGCGTGCATTTCCGCGCCGACTTCCAGCCGATCGCCGAGCGGGTGATCGTCGTCGCGGCGCCGGGCCCGGTGGTGGCGGACCCGGCGGTACTGCCCTTCACGCGGCTCCGGCCGGGGCTGCGCCTGCGCCCGGGAGCCAATCGCTGAGGCGCGGCCGGGCGCCGGCGTGCCGGCGTCCGCGATCCCAAGGGCGTACCCAAGGCTTCGGTCACACAGTCGCCTTCGCTGCCGGGCAGCCGGAGCGGTAGCGGGAAGCCGCGACCGGACGGCGCGATTCTTCGACGGATACCGAAGTCATCAGGTTCTGACCTGCGCGGCCTGCGGAGCAAGCCGAGGCCGCGACGGGCCCGCGCCGCCCACGTGTCCAGATTGTAATGCCGCCCCTCGCTGCAACGCTGCGTTGATGCACCTCAACCGCGAAGGGCCACAGATGGCGACAGCACCGACACCGGATGCCTCGGGCTGGGTCCCGACATTCGCCGACAGCTTCGATGGCGGCTGGCAGGAATTCTACTCCGTCTGGCCGCACCGCTATGGCGGCCAATACGCGAACGGCGCCTTCGCCTACCGCCCTGACCAGGTGGCGATCGCCAATGGCGAGCTCACCGTGCACAACAGCCGCACCGCCGATGGCTGGGTTGCGGGCGGCGTGGACCAGGGCTTCTTCGGCCAGCGCTACGGCCATTACGAGATCACCGCGCGCGTCGATCCCGGCCAGGGCACCAGCGGCGCCATCATCCTCTGGCCCGTCTCCGGCCACTGGCCGCCGGAGATCGACATGATGGAGAGCCCGAGCGGCAACCGCGACGGCGTCTACTTCTTCGACCACGGCCTGCCGGAGACGATCGGCGGGCGGTACTCGGTGGATGCCAGCCAGTGGCACACCTACACTCTGGACTGGACGCCCGGTCACATCGCCTGGGGCGTGGACGGCCAGACGCTGTTCCAGACCCAGTCCTGGCAGGCCGCCGACGTGCCGGACGAACCCATGTCGCTCGGCTTCACCGGATTCGTCGCCGGGCCGCAGGACACCTGGTGGGGCCAGCCCGACGCCTCCACCCCCGCGGTGGTGGACATGCACGTCACCAGCGTGAAGATCGAGGCGATGCCGCTCGGCAGCCAGGACCAGGTGGCGCCGACCGATGCCGCCGGCGCGCCGGTGCAGCTCGGGCCGACCGTCATCGGCGGGCAGCTCTACGCGGGCGCGGTGGAGACCGGCGACTGGGGCGCAATGGCGACGGCGACAGCCTCGCCCGTCAGCTGGGACCCGCACTTCGCCGACCGCATGGCCTGGACCGGCTTCGCGCAGGTGAACGCCAATCTGGCCGCGGCGGGTGGCCAGGACCTCGACGTGATGCTGCTGGACGCCAAGGGCGGCAGCCTGACCACGGGCGGCGGCAATGACGCGGTGGGCTGGGTGGCCTTCAGCGACGCGGCGGGCGCCGGCAACACGATGAACATCGCAACCGGCGACGGGCGCGACACGGTGCGCATCGCGCCCGCGGGATGGGTCTCGCAGGACGACGCCTTCCTGCACGGCACCGTGGCGGGCCAGCCGCTGAACCCCTGGTACCAGGGCGACTCCTCCAGCGCGAATGTCTCGCTCGGCACCGGCGACGACGCGCTGATGACGGTGGGGCCGATCGCGGTGACGGTGGATGCGGGGCCGGGCAACGACCTGGTGACCGGCGGCTTGAGCAATGACCGGATCACCGGCGGCCCGGGCGACGACACGCTGAAGGGCGGTGGCGGGGCCAACACCTTCGTCTTCGCGCCGGGCGACGGGCACGACACCGTCGGCGACTTCGTGCCGGGCACCGACCACCTGGAATTCCACGGCGTCTCCGCCGGCGCGCTGCAGGTGCAGACGGGGAGCTTCGGCGGCGTGAACGGCACGCAGATCACCTACGACGCTGCGGGCGACAGCGTGCTGCTGGCGGGGGTCACGGGGTTCCACATGACGGACGCGGTGTTCGTCTGATACCGCCCTGAATAAATCCTGACTTGCAGCCTGCGAAGCAGGCTGAGCGGCCGAATGGCCGCCGCGGCCATTGCCGCGCCGGCGCTTGAGGGCGTTTGTGTGTCAACACAAACGTACACCGGCATGTGCTGGACCCGCCTCGGCCCGGGCAGGAGAGGGGGCTGGCGGCGGCGGGCTATTCCGCCGCCAGCGTCGCCGGATCGATCACCCGCGCATGGTTCGGCCGTGGCAGCAGTGCCAGCCGCGCATCCAGCCGCCCCTGCACCAGCCCGCAGAAGAAGTCGCGCGTCAGCGGTCCGCTCTCCGGCACGCGGTCCAGAAAGGCCTGGAAGGTGGCGCGGTAGCGCGCCGCCTGGCGGGCGAAGCGCTCCTCCACCTCCAGCCGCGCCATCTCCTCGGGCGTCGCCGGCAGCAGGCGCAGCACGGCCAGCGGCAGCTCGGCCGCCCCCGGCAGCGGCAGCTCCGCCGCCTCCGCCGTCCGCCAGCCATGCGCGAAGCGCCACATCGCGATCATCACCGAATGCAGCTCGGCCGAGACCAGGTTCCACTCGGCCACCAGCCGCTGCATCCGCGTCTCGGTCGAAAGCGCCTGCACCACCTCCACCTGCCGCTTGCCCACGGCGAGCTCGGAGAGTGCAAGCCGCACCTGCTCCTGCAGCAGCGCCGTCTGGGCGCGGCTCTCCTCCAGCAGCGCCTCCTGCTGCAGGCGCCGCCCGTCCAGCGCCACGGTGTGGTTCAGCAGGGTGGTCCGCAGCGCTGCCAGCTCCGCCCGCTGGTTCAGGCAGGCGAAGGCCAGCAGCAGCAGGCAGGGCGGCAGGAACAGCCCGGCGGCGAGGCTTGCGAGGTCCCCTGGGGGCAGGGAGAGCAGCCCCGCCACCCCATGCACCTGGGCGAGGGCGGCGAGCGCGGCCGCCGGAAACAGCGCGGCGAGGAAGGCGACGCCGCAGGCGACGGCGCGCGCCATCAAACGCTCGTCACGGGCATGCGGAACCCCCTCGCCCGACCGGGCAGGACGCCGATCAGACTACACGAGATCGTGTGCCGAATCACCAGGTGCCTCGCACGTGGCACGCGCATTCCAGCGCTGCGGCACGCGTGCAACGCAAGTGGCGCGGGGCGCCAGCCTCCGCGCCTTGATCCTCCCCCGCGGGCCGGGCGCCGCGGAGCGCGGCGGACTTCGCGGGCAGGGCACTACCCGCCGGCGCGCAGCCGCCCCGGATTCAGGATTCCCGCCGGGTCCATCACCGCCTTCACCCGGCGGGCGATGGCGGCGAGCGGCGCCGGCTCCTGCGGGATCACGGGCACCGCGGCGCGCAGTGGCTCCGGCGCTCGCACCAGCATGAAGGTGCCACTCGCGGCGGCGGCGGCCCGCATCACCGCCTGGTGCGCCGATTCGGTCGGCGGGCCGGCCGCCCAGACCAGGCCGCCGCCCCAGTCCAGCAGCAGCCGGGCGTCGAAGGCGCGCGCCAGCGACTCCGCCGT
>DASQVL010000538.1:0-2521 GCA_035640795.1 Crenalkalicoccus sp.
GCCGGCGGGCGAGGAGGTGCACCGCGCGCGGCGGGAGGTGATCCTCTCGGCGGGCGCCATCGAGAGCCCGAAGCTGCTCATGCTCTCCGGCATCGGCGACGGCGCGGCGCTCTCCGCCATGGGCATCCCGGTGGTGGCGCATGTGCCGGAGGTGGGGAAGAACCTCCAGGACCATTTCATGGTGCGCTTCGCCTTCCGCACCCGCCCCGCCGCATGCCCCAATCCGCCGCTTCACGGGAGGGAACGGACGATGCGCGAGGCAGGCGAGGCGGACTACGTCATCCTCGGCGGCGGCTCCGCCGGCTGCGTGCTGGCGGCACGGCTCTCGGAGGATCCCGGCACGCGGGTGACGCTGCTGGAGGCCGGGCCCTGGGACCGCAATCCCTGGATCCACATCCCGATGGGCTTCGCCCGGCTCTACGTGACGCGCCGCTTCGACTGGAACTACCAGACCGAGGCCGAGCCCGAGCTCGGCGGGCGCAGCGTCTACTGGCCGCGTGGCAAGGTCATCGGCGGCTCGGGCAGCGTGAACGGCCTGGTCTTCCTGCGCGGCAGCCCCCGCGACTACGACCGCTGGGCGCAGTCCGGCGCGCGCGGCTGGTCCTATGACGACTGCCTGCCGGCCTTCCGGCGGCTCGAGAGCTTCATGGGCCCGGGCAGCGAGTATCGCGGCCGCGAGGGCCCGGTGCATGTGGGGGAGGTGCCGGAGCCGACGCCGGGCTGCCGCGCCTTCGTCGCCGCCTGCATGGCGCTCGGCTTCCCGCGCTGCCCGGACTTCAACGGCGCCTGGTATGAGGGCGTCGCGCCGAACCAGCTGAACGTGCATCGCGGGCGGCGGCAGAGCCCGGCCGTCACCTACCTGAAGCCCGCGCGGAAGCGGCCGAACCTCCGCGTCGAGACCGAGCGGCTCGGCCTCCGGGTGCTGATCGAGCGCGGCCGCGCGACGGGCGTCGTGGTGCGCGGGCCGGGGGGCGAGGAGGTGCACCGCGCGCGGCGGGAGGTGATCCTCTCGGCCGGCGCCATCGAGAGCCCGAAGCTGCTCATGCTCTCCGGCATCGGCGACGGCGCGGCCCTCTCCGCCATGGGCATCCCGGTGGTGGCGCATGTGCCGGAGGTGGGGAAGAACCTCCAGGACCACTTCATGGTGCGCTTCGCCTTCCGCACCCGCCCCGCCGACACGCTGAACGAGACCATGCTGAACCCGCTGAAGGTGGCGCGCATGGGGGCGGACTGGGCGCTGCGCCACCGCGGGCACATGACGATCGGCGCCTCCGAGGCGAGCCTCTTCGCCCCCGTGCTGCCGGGGGCGGAGGAGCCGGAGGTGCAGTTCCAGTTCGTCAACTTCGTGCTGGACACGCCGACCCAGGCGAACTCCGCGGCGCGGCTGGCAAAGCACCCGGGCTTCACCTTCAATTTCTGCCAGTGCCGGCCGGACAGCCGCGGGGAGCTGACGCTGCGCTCGCCCGATCCGGCGGCCAAGCCGCTGATCCGCGCCAACTACATCACCCATCCGAACGACGTCCGGGTGATGCTGGCGGCGGCGCAGCTGGCGCGGCGGATCGCGGCGACGCGGCCCTTCGCCGACCTGGTGGAGACGGAGCTGGCGCCGGGCCCGGCGACGCAGAGCGACGACGACTTCCTGGGCTATCTGCGCACGGCGGGCACCACGGTCTACCACCCCTGCGGGACCAACCGCATGGGCGCCGATGACCGCGCGGTGGTGGACCCGGCGCTGCGGGTGCGCGGCGTGGCGGGGCTCCGGGTGGTGGATGCCTCGGTCTTCCCGCTGGTGCCGTCCTCCAACATCCACCCGGCGGTGCTGATGACGGCGGAGCGGGCGGCGGAGATGATCCGCATGGCGGCGGCGCCCGTCGTGGCGACATCGGCGCAGGCGGTGGCGGCGTAGCGCGGATCGCCCCGGGGCGGCGACTCACTTCGGCAGCACGCCGGCGGCGGCGATCACCTCCCGCCAGCGCCGGATCTCGCGGTGGATCAGCGCGGCGTAGTCCTCGGCCGAGCCGACCGTCACGGTGTAGCCCTGCGCCTCCAGCCGCGGACGCAGCTCGGGGCTCGCCGCCGGCTGCACCAGCAGCGCGTTCAGCCGCTGCACGACGGGGCCGGGCAGGCGCGCCGGGCCGATCAGCCCATAGACGGAAGGTGCGTCCACCTGCGGCCAGCCCAGCTCGGCGAAGCTCGGCACCGCCGGCAGGGCGGGGCTGCGCTGGGCGGCGGCGACCGCCAAGCCGCGCAGCAGCCCGGCCTCCCCACCGGGCCCTTCACGGTCGGCGCGGCGCTGAGACCGATGGGCGCCTCGCCACCCATCACCGCCGTTGCGGCCGGCGCGGCGCCGCGATAGGCGACCCGGGTGAGCGGCACGCCGGTCGCCCGCTGCAGCAGGATCGCTGTCAGGTGGGACGGCGTCCCGTTGCCGGCATGCGCCACCGGCAGGGCCCCGGGCGCGGCGCGTACCCGTGCCAGCACCTCCTCGAGGCTGCGCACGCCGCTGGCGGGGTGCGCGACC
>DASQVL010000539.1:0-6482 GCA_035640795.1 Crenalkalicoccus sp.
GCCCCGGGACCGCCGGCCCTGCGCCGCACGGGCCCGGCCCGGCCGCCTGCCGTGCGGCCGCTGCAACGTGCGGCCACTGCAAGGTGTCTCGCCAAGCGCGACGCGCTCGGGCAGTCATCGCGACGATGCATGTCGCGGCCCTGCCCGTCCGGCTGCGGTCCCTCGCCCACCGCGCGCGGCGGGCGGCGGTGGTGCGCGGCTGGATCCGCCGCAGCGAGGTGGCGATTGTCGGCCTCGCCACCCTCACGGGCGCTGCCACTGGCGTCCTCGCCTGGGGCATGGGGGCGGCGGCGCAGCTCATGCACCGGGTGCTCTTCGCCCTCGAGCCCGGGGCGCGGCTCTCCACCGCCGCCTGGATCGCGCCCTGGCGGCTGCTGCTGGTGCCGGTGCTGGGCGGGCTCGTGCTGGCGCTGCTGAACCGGCAGATCACGCGCTGGCGGCCACGCCGGCCGGTGGACCCCATCGAGGCGAACGCCCTCTATGGCGGCCGGCTCTCGGTGACCGACGGCGCCGTGGTCGGGGCGCAGACGGTGCTCTCCAACGGCTTCGGCGCCTCGGTCGGGCTGGAGGCGGGCTATGCGCAGGTGGGCGGCGGCCTGGCCTCGCGGCTTGGCCTGCTCTTCGCGCTGCGGCGTGGCGATCTCCGCATCCTGGTGGGCGCCGGCACGGCGGGCGCCATCGCCGCCGCCTTCGACGCGCCGCTGACCGGCGCCTTCTACGCCTTCGAGCTGGTGATCGGCACCTACAGCGTGGCCGCGCTGTTCCCGGTGATCGCGAGCTCGGTCGCGGCACTCCTGGTGGCGCGCGCGCTGGAAGCCGGCATCTACACGGTGGAGATGGCCGGGCCCACCGAGGTCGACAATGGCGCCTACCCGCTCGCCATCCTGCTCGGGGTGCTCTCCGGCCTCGCCGCCATCGGCATGATGCGGGGCGTCAGCATCGCGGAGACGCTGCTGCGCCGCGCCCTGCCGGATGCGGTGCCGCGGCTGATGGCAGGCGGGCTTGCGGTGGGCTGCCTCGCCCTGGTCTCGCCGGTCGCGCTCTCGGCCGGACACGGCGCGCTGCATTCCGCCTTCGTCACGGAATTCCCGGCCGGCCCCGTGCTGGTGCTGCTGCTGCTGAAATGCGCGGCCTCCATCATCTCGCTGGGCAGCGGCTTCCGCGGCGGGCTGTTCTTCGCCTCCCTCCTGATCGGCGCGCTGCTCGGCAAGCTCTTCGGCGGGGTGCTGGCGGTGCTGGCGCCGCCCGGGCCGGACCCGCTGCTGATGGCGGCGGCCGGGATGAGCGCCTTCGCCGCCGCGGTCATCGGCGCGCCGCTGGCGATGACCTTCCTGGCGCTGGAGAACACCGACAGCCTCGCCGTCACCGGCCTGGTGCTGGCTGCCGTCGTGGTCGCCGGCCTCGTCGTGCGGCGGCTGTTCGGCTACTCCTTCGCCACCTGGCGCTTCCACCTGCGCGGCGAGGCGATCCGCAGCGCGCACGACATCGGCTGGGTGAACGACCTGACGGTCGGCCGGCTGATGCGGCGGGAGGTGCAGACGGTGGCGGCCGACATGCGCATCAGCGCCTTCCGCCGCGCCTTCCCGCTGGGCGCGACGTCGCGCGTGGTGGCGACCGACGAGGCGAGGCGCTACGCCGGCCTGGTGCCGGTGGCGGAGGCGCATGCGGCGCCCGACCCGAATGAGCGGGTGGCGACGCTGCTGCAGATGCAGGACAGCGTGCTGCTGCCCGCCATGAATGCGCGGGAGGCGATGACAGCCTTCGACCGGGCGGAGGCGGAGGCGCTGGCGGTGGTGGACGGCACGACGACGCGGCGCGTCATCGGCCTGCTGACCGATGTGCACCTGCTGCGCCGGTACAGCGAGGAGATCGACAAGCGCCGGCGGGAGGAGGCCGGCATCGGCCCGGGTTGAGGCCGGCCGCGCCGCCCTCCCTCAGCCCCCGCCCGGGCTCCGCCGGGTCGGCGATTGCAGCGGCACGCCCTGGATGCTCTCGGGCACGCCGGTGCCGACCGCCCCGCTCGGCGGCGGGGCGACGGATTGCGGAGGTGGCGATTGATCCTGGCAGGCGGCGAGGCCGAGGGTGGCCAGGAGCAGGACGACGCGGAGCAGCATGAGCGTGATCCCGGTCGGACAGGCCGGAGCCTAGCCCGGAACCCCGGTCGCCTGAAGGGAAACGCCGATGTCGCAAGAACCGGAGCCGCAGGCCGGCAGCGGCGCCGCGCGCCGGCCTGGCCATCCCCCCTGGCCATCCCCGGGGTCGAGGCCGGGCGGGGCCGGGTGGCCCCGCCCCGGCTGATCAGTTCCGGCCGCTCGGCCGGTTGGGCGACTGCGCGGGGTAGCCGCCGATATCCGGAAGGCGACCGCCCGTGGTGCCGACCGAGCCGGAAGACGGCGCGACGTTCGGCTGGGCGGCGGCCGGCGGCGGCGGCGGGTCCTGGCGGTCCTGGCAGGCGGCCAGGCCCGCGCAGGCGGCCAGGAGCAGGATGGCACGAAGCATCATGGAGCTCTCCTCAGGTCCCAACCCTTTCCGGGTTGGAGCAAGGTTAACCCGGCGGCGCGGATTCGGCAGGGTTCGCGGCGGAACCCCCTGTGCGTCTTGCCCACACTGTTGCGCTGATACCACGAAACACCGCGCCCCGGCGCGCCTGGTTCAACCCGGCGGCGGCGCAGGATATACCGCGCAGGACGGCCGCTTACAGCCCCCGCCGCTCAGGCGCTCTCAGCGGCGATGCGGGAGGTGGTGACGCCACCCCCACCCTCGGCGGGCGCCAGGGCCTGCTCGACGGTCCGCCGCAACGCGGCGAGCTTGCGGTCATTCTCGACCTTAAGACCGAACACGTCCTTCACGTAGAAGACATCCACCGCGCGGACGCCATAGGTGGTGATGTGGGCGGAGGAGATCTGCAGCCCCTCCGCGCTGATCGCCGCCGTCACGTCGTGCAGCAGGCCGGGCCGGTCGCGGCCGTTCACCTCGATCACGGTGTGGGTATTGGAGGCGTGGTTGTCGAAAACGACGCGCGGCGGCACGGTGACGGCACGGAGGCGCGAGGGCTCGCGGCGGATCTTGGCGATCTCCTCGGCGAGGCGCAGCCGGCCGGAGAGCGCCTGCTCCACCAATGCTGAGAGGCGCGCCAGGCGGTGCGGCGCATCGAAGGCCCCGCCCGCCGCGTCCTGCATCCAGAAGGTGTCGAGCGCCATGCCGTTGGCGAGGGTGTGGATGCGCGCATCCACGATGGAGGCGCCGGCCACGGCGAGCGCGCCGGCGATGCGGCTGAACAGGCCGGGATGGTCGACGGCATAGACCGTGACCTCCGTCACCGCCCGGGCCTCGAGGACGCGGGTGCGGATGGTGAGCGGCGCATGGGTCGCCTCCGCCTCCCGGATCAGGGCGGCGTGGCGCGCATGGGTCTCGCTGTCGAAGGAGAGCCAGTAGCCGGGATAGCCGATGGCGAGGAAGCGCCGGACCTCGGTCTCCGGCCAAGCGGCCAGCATGGCGGCGGCGGCATCCCGCGCGCGCGCCACGCGCACGTCGCGCTCCGGCACCGAAAGCCCGCCGGCCAGCACCTCGGCGACCCGCCAGTAGACCTCGCGCAGAAGCGTCGCCTTCCAGCCGTTCCACACCTTCGGGCCGACGGCGCGCATGTCGGCCACCGTCAGCACCAGCAGCAGGCGGAGCCGCTCGGGCGACTGCACCAGGTCGGCGATGTCGAGGATGGTCTTCGGGTCCTCGATGTCCCGCTTGAACGCGGTCTGCGAGAGCAGCAGGTGGTGCAGGACGAGCCAGGAGGCGGTCTCCGTCTCCTCCGGCGTCAGGCCGAGGCGCGGGCCGATCTCCTGCACGATGCGGGCGCCGAGCTCGGAATGGTCGCCGCCGCGGCCCTTGGCGATGTCGTGCATCAGCGCCGCGACATAGAGGGCACGGCGCGACTGCAGCTGGCCGATCAGCTCGGAGGCGACCGGCGTCGCCTCGGCCAGCGCGCCTTCCTCCAGCTGGCGCAGCACGCCGATGGCCTCGATGATGTGCTCGTCCACCGTGAAGACGTGGTAGGTGTCGAACTGCATCAGCCCGACGATGCGGGCCCAGTCCGGCAGGAAACGGGAGAGGAAGCCCGTCTCGTTCATCATGCGCAGCCAGCAGGGCGCGCCGCGGCCGCTCAGCAGGTCGAGGAAGAGGGCGTTCGCCTCCGGGTCGTCGCGCAGCCGCACGGCGTGGCTGGCGTGGCGGATCAGCGCGCGGATGGCGAGGGGGTGGATCTCCAGCTTGCGGTCCCGCGCCGCCTTCAGGATGCGCAGCATCAGGATCGGCTCGCGGGTGAAGTCGCGGTTGGGCGGGGCCGCCACCAGCTTGCCGTCGGCGAAGGCGAGGCCCGCCTCGGCCAGCGCCGCATCGCCCTCCCGCCGCGTCGCCGGGGGGCCGAGGGCGGCGCGCTCGATCGCCGGCTCCAGCACGCGGGTGAGGCGGAGCACGTCGCGCACCGTGAGGAAGAGGTGCTTCATGAAGCGCTCGACGCCGTCCTGGCGGCCATGCGGCGTGTAGCCCATGCGGGCGCCGACCACCGGCTGGAAGTCGAAGGTCAGCCGCTCCTCGGCGCGGCCGGCCACGTAGTGCAGGTGGAACCGGACGGTCCAGAGGAAGTTCCAGGCGCGCTTGATGGCGCGTGCCTCGCGTTCCGTCAGCAGCCCGCCGCCCGGGCTGTCGGGCCCCACCAGTTCCGGCATGCGCTGCGTGCCGAAGGCGTAGCGGGCGAGCCAGTAGAGGGTCTGCAGGTCCCTGAGCCCCCCGCGCCCCTCCTTGATGTGCGGCTCCACCAGATAGGGGCTCTCGCCGTAGCGGGCGTGGCGGCTCTGGCGCTCGGCCCGCTTGGCGGCGAGGAAGGGGCCGAGGCCGCGCGCCGCGCGCTCCCGCGTGAAGGCCGTCTCGAAGCGGTCGAAGGCGCCGCGGTCGCCGGCCAGGAAGCGCGCATCCACGAGCGCGGTCAGCACGGTGGTGTCGCGCGCCGCTTCCTCGAGGCATTCGCGCTGGCTGCGCGTCGCGTGCCCCACCTTCAGTCCGAGATCCCAGAGCAGGTAGAGCACGAACTCCACCGCCCTGCGCGCGCGCGGGCCCGGCGGCTGGTCGGCGAGGAAGAGGAGATCGATATCGGAATAGGGCGCTAGGACGCCGCGCCCATAGCCGCCGGTCGCCGCCAGGGCGAAGGGCGGCTCCGCCTGCTCCGCCGCGTCGCGCGGCGGGGTCATGGCCAAGGCATAGGCGTGGATGGCGCCGACCAGCCCGTCCATCAGCGCGGCGAGCCAGCGCGCGGCGGCAAGGCCGGAGAGGTTGCGCAGCTCGAACCCGTCCTGCACGCGCGCCTGGATGCGGCCGAGCTGCCGGCGCAGCAGGTCGAGCGCCTGCTCGCGCGGCATCGGGCCGGCGGTCAGCTCGGCGATGAGGTCCGGGAGGACGGACGGCGTCTCGGCCAGGGCCGGGTGCCGCTCCGACGAGGACCGGGCGGGTGAGGCGGCCGCAGCGCTCATTCGGAACAGTCTAACGCGCCAGCCGCACCGGCGACAGCACCGTCCAACAATCTTCGCAACCGGTACAGCGCGTCCTGCGCTTCCCGCGGGGAGAGCGCGTCGGGATCGAGTTCGGCAAGCGCAACCATCGCAGGGTGCGCAGGCGCCTGTCGGCGGACGAAGAGCGGCAGCTCCCCTGCCAGCGGATCGGTGGAGCCACCCTGGCGGGCGCGCGCCTCGAGCGCCGCGAGCACCTTCTCCGCCCGCGCCACCACGGCGCGCGGCACACCGGCGAGCTTCGCCACGTGCAGGCCCCAGCTGCGCTCCGCCATGCCCGGCCCGACGCTGTGCAGGAACACGACCTCGCCCTTCCATTCGCGCACCCGCATCGTTGCGGTCGCAAGCTCCGGCAGCTTGCCGGCGAGCGAGGTCAGCTCGTGGAAGTGGGTGGCGAAGATGGTGCGGCAGCGGATGCGGTCGTGCAGCGCCTCCAGCACCGCCCAGGCGATGGCGAGCCCGTCCCAGGTCGCCGTGCCGCGGCCGACCTCGTCCAGCACCACCAGGGAGAGCGGGCCGGCCTGGTTCAGGATCGCGGCGGTCTCGGCCATCTCCACCATGAAGGTGGAGCGCCCGCCGGCGATGTCGTCCGCGGCGCCGACACGGCTGAACAGCCGGTCCACCAGGCCGAGCCGGGCGCTCTCGGCCGGCACGTAGAGCCCGGCCTGGGCGAGCACGACGAGCAGCGCGTTCTGCCGCAGGAAGGTGGACTTGCCCGCCATGTTGGGCCCGGTCAGCAGGCAGAGCCGCCGGCCCGGCGAGAGGTCGCAGTCGTTCGGCACGAAGGCCCCGGGGGACATCGTTCCGCGGGCGCGGGCGAGCGCCGCCGCGACCACCGGGTGGCGGCCGCCCGTGACGCGGAAATCCGGCCGGTCGACGATCTCCGGCCGGCACCAGCCGCCCTCCGCCGCCAGCGCGGCGGCGGCG
>DASQVL010000540.1:0-8506 GCA_035640795.1 Crenalkalicoccus sp.
ACCTGCCCGACCCCATCCCTCGCCGGCCGCGCGCCGCAGGCCGACATCGCCTGGCACGAGGCGGTCGTCTTCACCGTCCGGCTCTCGAGCTGGCTCGCCCGCAACGCCCGCGACGCGCTGCCGAAGCAGGAGGACGCGCTCGGCTTCCTCCGCCTGCCGACCGAGGAGGAGTGGGAGTTCGCCGCGCGCGGCGGGGCGGCGGTGTCCGAGGCCGATTTCGGCGCGCGCACGCCGCCGATGCCTGAGGGCCTGCAGCGCCACGCCTGGTACCAGGGCTCGCGCTCGGCCGCCGGCCGGGCCCGCCCGGTGGGCGGGCTGGAGCCCAACCCGCTCGGCCTGTTCGACATGCTCGGCAACGTTTCCGAATGGGTGCTGGAGCCCTACCGGCTGAACAAGGTCGGGCGCCCGCACGGGCTCGCCGGCGGGATGGTCGCGCGCGGCGGCGACTTCCAGACGCCGGAATCGCAGATCCGATCAAGCCTGCGGACCGAGTTGCCGCCGCTCGACGCGAACGGCGAGCCGCTGCGGCTCAGGACCGTCGGCGTCCGCCCGGCGCTCGCCACCGTCGCCACCACCTCCGAACAGCGCCCGGCGGCGCTGCGCGAGGAGTTCGAGCGCGCGGCGCAGTCGCGCGAGCGCGCCACCGAGGATCCGGCGCGCCTCCTCGACCTCCTGAAGGCCGAGGCGACGGACCCCGCGCAGCGCCAGGGGATCGAGCGCGTCGGCGCGGCGCTGCGCAGCGAGACGCGGGCGCGGCGCGAGCAGGAGAGCCAGGCGATCCGCAGCCAGATCGCCGCGGCGGCGCAGATCGGACGGCAGATCGTCCTCGCCGACGCCTACCGGGGGGTGCTGACGGCCATGGCGCAGGTGCAGGCTGACCAACTCCGCTGGCAGCAGGAGATGGCCGAGTCGCAGGGGACCCTCTCGCGCGCGGCGCGCGAGGAGGTGCAGGCGGCGCTGCGCCGGCAGGAGGAGCGGACGCGCCAGAACGCCGGGGTGACCCAGCGGATGGAGGAGGTGATGCGGCGCGAGGCCGCGGCGCAAGAGGCGGGCATCGAGCAGCTCTCGGCGGCCTACCTGCGGACCGTGCTCGCCGTCGGCCGCTCCGCCGATAGCGCGCGCATCGCCGAGGAGGCTTCCGTGGTGTTCCAGGAGTTCCAGGCCGCGAACGCGGCGAACCTGGCGGAGCTCGCCCGGCTCGCGGTGCGGCACATGCAGGCGGTCGCCACCGACAGGCCGCCAATGCGCGAGCAGGTGGTGGCGGACCTGCTCGCACCGCGCGGCGCGCCGCCGCCGTCGGCTCCCGCGGCGCCGCGACAGGGCGCCCCGCTGTCGCCAAGGCACTGAGCCCGGACTGGTTGTCTGGTTGCTGAGCATCGTTGGGACCGGCGCGTCCGGGTGTCGGCCCGCCGATCTCCGTGCACCAACGTTATGTCCGCACCTGTCGCTTGTCCTCGGCTTGACTCTGCTTCCGCCGGGCGATAGCGTCCGCAGGACTGACCGACCGGTCGGTAAGGGAGGCGGATCGCAATGGCCCGGAAGGGACCGAGGCTGGCATTGCCGGGCGGCTTGCCGCGCTGCCGCTTCATCCTGCGGGCGCGCGCCACCCCGACACCGCCGTCATCCCTCGCCCGCGGCGCCACAGCAGGGCCTGAGTTGCCCGGCCGTCCGCTGCATCCGATCGTGGCTTTCACGTTCGGCGTCGCCGCCCGGCAACGCTGCTCTCCGTCCCGCAGCAGCAGACCGGAGGCCTCGGCCAGTCCCTCCCCGTGGAGCGAGACGTTCTGCCGGTCAGCATGCTCATGCGCTCGGCCCATGCGCCGGCCGTGCATCCGTCGAAGCCCGCATCCGGCATGGCGGGGCTGATCCCGCGGATGGTGGCGCGGCCGAACGCAACGGGCGCCGGGGCGGCTGCTGGCTGAAGAACACGAGGCGTGGCGGGCGCTGGTCGCGCACGCCGGGACCGAGGCCGAACAGGAAGGGAATTCGTCATGAGCGAGGATGTGGTCACCCTGGAGGTGAAGGACTACGTGGCGGTGGCCACGCTCAACCGCCCGCAGGTCAACGCGGTGAACTGGGCGATGCGCGACCGCATCATCGAGATCATGGACCAGGCGAATGACCGCGAGGACATCCGGGTGGTCGTGCTGACCGCCCAGGGCGAGGTGTTCTGCGCCGGGGCGGACCTGAAGCAGCGGCCCGATCCCAACACCCCCGGGCAGTTCTGGTGGCACAACCGGCTGACGCGGGAGACGGGCAACTCCATCAAGGAGTGCGCCAAGCCCGTCATCGCGGCGGTGAACGGCGCGGCGCTGGGCGCCGGCTTCGGCCTGGCCGCGGCCTGCGACATCATGCTCGCCAGCGAGAACGCGGTCTTCGGCATGCCGGAGATCAACGTGGGTCTCGCGGGCGGCGCGGCGATGCTGAGCGAGCTCTTCGGCAAGTCGAAGGTGCGGCGGATGATGTTCACGGGGCAGCGCCTGCCGGCGGCCGAGCTGTACCGGCTCGGCGTGATCGAGGCGTGCCTGCCGCGCGAGCGGCTGATGGAGGAGGCCATGGCGCTGGCGACCGAGATCGCCGGCAAGGCGCCGCTCGGGATCAAGTACGCCAAGCTCTCCTGCAACATGGTGGAGCTGATGCCGGCCAAGGACGCCTACCGGTTTGAGCAGAACTTCACCTACGAGCTCTCCAGGACCGAGGACGCGCTGGAGGCCCGCAAGGCGACGCTGGAGAAGCGCAAGCCCGTCTTCAAGGGGCGCTGAGCCGTGCGGCGGCGCGCCCTGCTCGCCGGACTGGTTGCAGCGCCGGCGCTGGCCCAGGAGACCGTCCCCGGCGGCTGGCCCACGCGCGTCGTCGAGCTCGTGGTGCCCTACGCCGCCGGCGGGCCGACCGACCACTATGCCCGGGAGTTCGCCCCGCGCCTCGGCGAGCGCTGGGGCCAGCAGGTGGTGGTCAGCAACAAGCCGGGCGGGGCCTCCGCCATCGGCACCGCGGCCGTAGCCCAGGCCTCCCCCGACGGCCATACCCTGCTGCTGGCGAGCTTCGGCATCGTCACCAACCCGATCCTGCTGAAGAATCTGCCCTATGATCCGAAGGCGCTGGCGCCGCTCTGCCGCTTCGCGCTCGGCGGTGCCGTGCTCTACGTGCACCCTTCGGTGCCGGCGCGGAACCTGCGGGAGCTGGTGGAATGGGCGAAGGCCAATCCCGGCAGGCTGCAATTCGGGTCCTCCGGCATGGGCTCCTCCCCGCACATCTCGGCGGAGCTGCTGGCCTGGGCGGCGGGGATCGACATCCTGCACACACCCTATCGCGGCAGCGCCCCCGCGCTGACCGACCTGATTGCCGGCCACATCAACGCGTTGTTCGACAGCGTCACCTCGATGCGCTTCGCCCGCGAAGGCAGGATTCGCGCGCTCGGCATCGCCCAGCCACAGCGAAGCGCCACGGCGCCGGAGGTGCCGACCATGGCCGAGCAGGGCTTTCCGGGCGTGATGGCGCGGACCTTCTACGGCTTCTTCGCCCCTGCCGCGGTGCCGGCCCCGTTGCAGGACCGCATCGCAACGGATCTGCGCGGCGTCGCCGGAAGCGAGGCGATCCAACGGGCGATCCGCGACGATGGGCTCGAGCCGCTGGCCGAGACGCCGGCCGAATTCGCCGCCTACCTCGCCGAGCAGCACGCCTTCTGGAGCCGCGTGGTGCGTGAGCGCAACCTTTCCCTGTGACGGGGCCGCGATGGACGAAACCGCCGAGCTGGCCGCGTTCCGCGCCGAGGTGCGCGAATTCCCCCTAACCCGATGCCCGCCCGAGATCCGCGCCGTGGCCGATTTCGAATGGGGCGACCGCCACCGGCAGGCCGCGCGCCTGGCAGCCGCGGCCTGAGCGCCACAGGGGAGACCGTCATGAACAGCGCGCCGAAGCCCGCCACCGGACCCACGGCCGCCGCCAACCAGGCGGTGCTGCGGGAACTGCCCTTCCACGATACGTCCGACTTCGACGATGCTCGGCGCGGGCACATCGCGCCGCTGCCGGAAGGGGTGGTCCGCGGCGCCGGCGGCAAGCTGGTCTGGGACCTCAACGACTACGCCTTCCTCGCCCGCGAGGAGGCGCCTCCGGAGGTGAACCCCAGTCTCTGGCGCATGGCGCGCCTGAACATGGCCAACGGCCTGTTCGAGGTCACATCCGGTGTCTTCCAGGTCCGCGGCATCGACCTGGCCAACATGACCATCGTCGAGGGCGAGCGCGGCATCATCGTCGTCGACGCCCTGACCAATGCGGAGTCCGCCGCCGCCGCGCTGGCCCTCTACCGCGCCCATCGCGGCGACCGGCCCGTCAGCGCCCTGGTCTACACCCACAGCCACTCCGACCACTACGGCGGCGCGCTCGGCGTCGCGTCGCTGGAGGAGGTGCGCCAGGGGCGCGTGCCGGTCATCGCGCCCGACGGCTTCATGGAGGAGCTGGGCGCCGAGATGGTGCTCGCCGGCATTCCCATGCTCCGCCGCTCGCACTTCCAGTTCGGCGGCGCGCTGGTGAAGGGGGAGCGCGGGCAGGTCGATGCCGGCCTCGGCAAGCGCACCGGTGCTGGCACCTCCACCCTGCTGCCGCCGACCGACCTCATCGTGCGGCCGGTGGAGCGCCGGATTGTGGACGGGGTGGAGATGACGTTCCAGATGGCACCGCAGACCGAGGCGCCGGCGGAGATGCACATCTACTTCCCGCAGCACCGGCTGCTGAACATGGCGGAGAACACCACTCGTCACCTGCACAACTTCATTCCGCTGCGCGGCGCGCAGGCGCGCGACACACGCGTGTGGTCCGACGCCATCGCCACCTCCATGGAGCTCTTCGGCGCGGAGGCCGAGATCCTGGTCGCCCAGCACCACTGGCCGATCTGGGGCAATGCCCGGCTCCTGGCCTACCTCGCCCGGCAGCGGGACCTCTACAAGCACATCCACGACCAGACGCTTCGCCTCGCCGCGCACGGCCTGCGCCCCGCGGAGATCGCCGAGCGGCTGCGCCTGCCGGAGACGCTGGCCCAGGACTGGGCCTGCCGCAGCTACTACGGCACGGTCAGCCACAATGCGAAGGCGGTCTACCAGCGCTACCTCTCCTGGTACGACGGCAACCCCGCCAACCTCAACCCGCTGCCGCTCGTGGAGGCGGGCCGCAAGCTGATGGAGTATCTCGGCCCGCTCGAGGCGGTGATGGAGCACGCCCGCGCCGACTTCGGCAGGGGCGAATACCGCTGGGTCGCCCAGCTGATGAGCCAGCTGGTCTTCGCCGACGCCGGAAACGAGGCGGCGCGCGCGCTGCTGGCCGACGCCTACGAGCAGCTCGGATACCAGGCGGAGAGCGCGACCTGGCGCAACGCCTACCTGCTGGCGGCGCAGGAGTTGCGCAGCGGCATCCGCCCGGGGCGGCCCATCGGGTTCCTGCGCGGGGACATGCTGCCGGCGCTCGCCACGGCGGTGGTGTTCGACTGGCTCGGCGTGCGACTGGACGCGGAGAAGGCCGCCGGGCTGGCTTGGAAGATCGACTGGCATTTCACCGACCGCGGCGAGGTGGTGGCGCAGACCCTGGAGAACGCCACGCTGACGCAGAGGATCGGCCAACCCTCCACCTTGCCGCAGGCGAGCGTCACCACGACGCGTGCCGCCTTCGACCGCGTCGTGGCCGGCGGAGCGGCCTTCGAGGACATCGTCGCCAGCGGCGAGGCGCGGGTGATCGGGGACTCCTCGCTGCCGGGGCGGCTCTTCACACTGCTCGACGTCTTCCAGCCGATCTTTCCCGTCGTCACCCCCGTCTGAGGCGGAACTGGCAATCGACGGCGGGGTGTCGCTGTAGCGCGCCTCAGCCCGGCCGCAGCAGCGGACAGGCGCTCTCCGCGGCAGGTCGCCAGGCCATCTCGCCCGGGACGGTCTCGAGGATCTCGAAGATGTCGTTTCGGCTTCTCGACGCCTCGGGTGCCTTCACGCGAGCGAGGTACATCGGACGCATCACCTGCCCGTCGGCGCGGATCGTGGCGTCCGGCACGTCGAAGTCGCTGACGCGCAGCTGCCGCATCGCCTCCGCCACCGCCGGCCCCTCGGCCGTGCCGGCGGCCTGGACGGCCTTCAGGAAGTGCAGCGCGGCGGTGTAGCCTGCGGCCTGGTGGGAGTTGGGCGCCGTGCCGCGGTGCCGCTGCATGAAGCGCAGGGCGAAGCCGCGCGTGGCGTCGGTCCGGTCCCAGTAGAAGGTCGTCGCCAGCAGCATGCCCGAGGCGACGGCCAGTCCCGCCGCCAGCACCTCGTTGAAGCCCGTGGCCAGCGAGACCAGGGTCTGGCCGCCGCGCGAGAGGCCGAACTCGTGTGCCTGCTTGACCAGGTTGGTCCAGTCGGCACCGCCGGTCGCCAGCGCCACGGCCTGCGCACGGGAACTCCTTGCCTGCAGCAATTGGCTGGAGAAGTCCGCGGTGTTCAGCGGGAAGGCTGCGCTGCCCACGACCCCTCCCCCCGCCTGCTCGATCAGCGTCGCGGCGTCGCGCCGCAGGCTGTGGCCGAAGGCGTAGTCCACGTTGAGGATGTACCAGCTCTTCAGCCCGCCACGTACGGCGGGCTCCACCACCGCCTTGGGCAGGGCGTAGGTGTCGAAGCCGAACTGGAAGCTCACCGGCGTGCAGGCCTTCCCCGTCAGGTCGGTGCTGCCGCTGGCCGCGATCAGCAGGATGCGCCCGCGCGCACGCGCCAGGTCGGAGACGGCGAGGGTGATGGACGACGCGGAGCCCCCGAGGATGGCCTGCACCCCATCCTCGGCCAGCCAGCGGCGCGCAATGCCGAGGCCGACATCCGGCTTGTTCTGGTCGTCCGCGAACTCCACGCGCACCGGCCGGCCCAGCACCTGGCCGCCGAAGTCCTCGACCGCCATCTGCGCCGCGAGGACGAGGCCGGGCCCGGTGTTGTCGGCATATGGCCCGGACATGTCGGCGAGCACGCCGATTCGCACCGGCGCGCCGGCGGTCTGCGCGCGCGCCTGCAGCGCCGCGAGCGTGGGCGCCGCGGCGAGAAGGCCGCGGCGGGACAGCATGGGGAGATGGTTCTTCATCCTCGGACGTCCTCCTTGCGGCCGCGGAGGGCCGCCATCGTTAGAGCGTGGTGGTGGTGATGCCTCCGTCCACCACCAGCACCTGCCCCGTCACGAAGCTCGCCTGGTCCGTGGCCAGGAAGCCAATGGCGCGGGCGATGTCCTCAACCGTGCCGAGCCTCCCCAGCGGCGTCCGCGCGATGCGCTTCGCGTCCCGCTCGGCGTCGCGGTTGCGTTGCGTGCCCTCGGTCGGCACCGCGGAGGGCGCGATGGCGTTCACGCGGATGCCGCGCCCGCCGAGCTCCGTCGCCGCGGCGCGGGTGATGCCCATGACGCCGGCCTTGATGCCGGAGTAGACGATGCTGTTCGGCGCCGAGCGCAGCCCGGCGACGGAGGCGATGTTGACGATCGACCCGCCGCGCTCCGCGTCCATCACCTCGGCCGCCGCCTGGATGCCCCAGATGACGGACTTGAAGCCCACCTCCAGCATGCGCTCCACCGTCTCCGGCGCGATGTCCGGCACGGCCTGGTAGCGTACCCAGGCGGCATTGTTGATCAGCACGTCGAGGCGGCCGCAGCGTTCCGCGAGACCCAACACCGCCGCCCGCATGCCGTCCCGCGACGCGATGTTCCGCACCACGCCGATGGCCTGGCCGCCGCCCACCGTGATCTCCTCCACGACCTTCTCGACGAACTCGGGCTTGAGGTCGTTCACCCCGACCGTGGCCCCCATGGCGGCCAGGTGCCGCGCCGTGGCGCGGCCGATGCCGTTGCCCGCGCCCGTCACCAGCGCCACGCGCCCCGCCAGCAGGCCGGGCAGAGGCAGGCTCTCCATGCCGTCCATCGCGTCAGTTCCCCCCTATCAGTGCCGCGGCCACGGCCTCGCGCAGCCGCGCCGCCTCGCCCTGGGCCTCCAGGCTGCGGGTGCGGCGCAGGTAGCGGTGCAACGGGATGTCCCAGGTGAAGCCCATGCCGCCATGCGCCTGGATCGCCGCCTCGGCGATCTGCGGGCCGAGCGCGGCGGCGGCGAGGAAGGCGGCCTGCCGCGCGATCGGTGCCGCGTCCGCGGCAACGGCACGGGTGAGCGCGCCACGGATACCCTCCAGGGCCAGCCTCTGCCGCGCAAGCAGGTGACGCATGGCCTGGAAGGAGGCCAGCGGCCGGCCGAACTGGCGGCGGTTGGTGGCATGCGCGACGGCGAGGTCCAGGCAGTGCTCCGCGGCGCCAAGGATGAGCGCGCAGCGCAGCAGCTCGGCATCCTCCGTCAGCGCCGCCCAGGCAGCGGCGTCGAGCATGACGGAAGCCTCCGCACCGGCGACCTCCACCTCGTATTCCGGCACCGAGACGTCCAGTCCCGGTCCGGGCCGGCAGGCGAGCGCCGCGCCGGGCAGCAACGCCGCGCCGCCCGCGGTGCGGGCCAGCAGCCAGTCGGCGCCCTCGGCCATCGGCG
>DASQVL010000541.1:0-9348 GCA_035640795.1 Crenalkalicoccus sp.
CGCGAATCCGCAGAGCCTCGCCCATTCCCAGGCCAGCACCAGCGCGCCGGCCAGGACCAGCGCCGCCCAGGCCGCGCCGCCAGCGCGGATGCCGAGCAGCGCCGCCGGCACCAGCAACGCCGCCGAGGCGAGGCGGAGGCGGAAATCTTGCCAGCGCCGTGCCGGGCGGGGCGCCGCCTCAGCCGTTGCGGGCACCGTAGCGGCGCTCCCGCCGGGCGAAGTCGGCCAGCGCCTGGGCCATGTGGTCGGCGCCGAAATCCGGCCAGAGCACGTCGAGGAAGACGAACTCCGCATAGGCCGCCTGCCAGAGCAGGAAATTCGAGAGCCGCTGCTCGCCCGAGGTGCGGAGGATGAGATCCGGGTCCGGCATGCCGGCGGTGAAGAGGCGGGCGGCGAAGGCCTGCTCGTCCAGCGTGGCGGGGTCGAGCGTGCCGTCCCGCGCCGCCTCGGCGACCGCGCGCGCCGCCGCCAGGATCTCCGACCGCCCGCCATAGGAGAGGGCGACGGTGAGGTTGAGCCGGGTGCCGCCCTCGGTCGCCGCCTCGGCGCGGGCGATCTCGCGCTCGGTCTCCGCGCCGAAGCGGCCGCGATCGCCGATGACGCGGAGCCGCACCCCCTCCTTCACGAGGGTCGCGATCTCCGACCGCAGGTAGAGGCGCAGCAGGCCGGTGATCGCCGCCACCTCCTGCGCCGGGCGCAGCCAGTTCTCCGAGGAGAAGGCGAAGAGGGTGAGCCAGGCGACGCCTTCCTGCACCGCCGCCTCGGTCGCCCGGCGCGCGGCTTCGGCGCCGGCGCGATGGCCGAGGGCGACCGGCAGCCCATGCGCCTCCGCCCAGCGGCGGTTGCCGTCCATGATGATGGCGACGTGGGTGGGGGCGCGCCGGGTGCCGCCGCACTCGGGTTCGGGCGACGCGGCCGAGCGCAGGCTGGCCTCTGGGGACATCGGGGTGGGACCGCGGCGGCCTCGGGGGCCTCAGGTGGCGCGGATATCCTTCTCCTTCTCGGCGAGGGCGGCGTCCACCTGCTTGATGAAGCCGTCGGTCAGCTTCTGCACCTCATCCTCGGCGCGCTTCGCCTCGTCCTCGCTGATCTCGTGCTTCTTTTCCCAGGCCTTCACCTGCTCCATGCCGTCGCGGCGCACGCCGCGCACGGCGACGCGCGCCTGCTCGGTATAGCGGGCCGCGGCCTTGGCGAGCTCGTTCCGCCGCTCCTGCGTGAGTGGCGGCAGAGGCACGCGGATCACCTGGCCCTCGGCCTGCGGGTTGAGGCCGAGATTGGCCTCGCGGATCGCGCTCTCCACCGCCTTGGTCAGGCCCTTGTCCCAGACCTGGACGGAGAGCAGGCCGGGCCCGGCAACCGAGATGTTCGCCACCTGGTTGAGCGGCGTGATGCCGCCATAGGCCTCGACGCGGATCGGCTCGAGCAGGGCGGGGCTGGCGCGGCCGGTGCGCAGCCCCGCGAATTCCTTGCGCAGCGTCTCCAGCGCGCCCTCCATCCGGCGCTGCAAATCTTGCTTCAGGCTCTTGGCGTCGGCCGGCATGGCCCTTTCCCCTCCCCCGCTCAGTGCTCAACCACGGTGGTGAAGCGGCCCTCGCCGCGCATCACCGCGGTGAAGGCGCCGGGTTCGTGGATGTTGAAGACGATGATCGGCAGCTTGTTCTCGCGCGCGAGCGAGATGGCCGCGGCGTCCATCACCGTCAGGTCGCGCGCCAGCATGTCGAGATAGGTCAGGGTCTCGTACCGTTCGGCGTCCGGGCGCTTGCGCGGGTCGGCGGAATAGACGCCGTCCACCTGAGTGCCCTTCAGCATGGCGTCGCAGCCCATCTCGGCGGCGCGCAGCGCGGCGGCGGTATCGGTGGTGAAGAAGGGGTTGCCCGTGCCGGCGCCGAAGATGACGACCCGGCCCTTCTCCATGTGGCGGATGGCGCGGCGGCGGATATAGGGCTCGCAGACCGCTTCCATGGCGATCGCGCTCTGCACCCGGGTCGGCACGCCGATCTTCTCCAGCGCGGACTGCATCCCGAGCGCGTTCATCACGGTCGCGAGCATGCCCATGTAGTCGGCCTGGGCGCGGTCCATGCCGGCGGCGGCGCCGGCGATGCCGCGGAAGATGTTGCCGCCGCCGATCACCATGCAGACCTGCACGCCGAGGTCGAGCACGCCCTTCACGTCCTCCGCGATGCGGCGCAGCACGGCGGTGTCGAGGCCGTAGTCGCGCTCGCCCATCAGCGCCTCGCCACTGACCTTGAGGAGGACACGCTTGTAGGCGGGCTGGCTCATCATCCGACCGTGGCGGGGGTGCCCGGACCATAGGCACCGGGCCCCGCCGCGGCAAGGCCGGCGGCGGGGCGCCGCCGGTCCGCGGGCGCTCAGGCCGGCGATTCGCCCGGGTTCACGCTGATACCGGCGGTGGCGGCGACCTCGGCGGCGAAATCCGGTCCCTGCGGGCGGTCGATGCCCTCGCCGAGCTGGAAGCGGGCGAAGCCGAGCAGCTTGAGCCCCGCCTTCTGGACGACGGCCTTCACCCGGCTCTCGCCGTCATGCACCCAGACCTGCTCCAGCAGCACCACTTCCTCGTAGTACTTGCGGATCCGGCCCTCGACCATCTTCTCGATGATGTCCTTCGGCTTGCCGGAGGCGCGCGCCTGCTCGGCGAGCACGGCGCGCTCGCGCTCCAGCGCCGAGGGATCGACCGCGGCGATGTCGAGCGCCTCCGGCCGCGCCGCCGCGACATGCATGCCGATCTGCCGGCCGAGCGCCTCCATCGCCTCGAACTCCGAGGCGCCCTCGAGGGCCACCAGCACGCCGATCTTGCCGAGGCCCGGGCGCACGACGTTGTGCGTGTAGGTTGCGACCACGCCCTTCGGCACCTCCAGCCGGCGGGCGCGGCGGATCGTCATGTTCTCGCCGATCGTTGCGATCAGCCGGGTCAGCTCGTCCTGCACGCTGTGGCGGGTGCCCGGGAAGGGCGCCCGCTTCAGCGTCTCCACATCCTCGCCGACCGAAAGGGCGAGGCCCGCGACCTCGGCGACGAAGTTCTGGAACAGCTCGTTGCGCGCGACGAAGTCGGTCTCGGCGTTCACCTCCACCATCGCGGCGACGCGCGGGGCGGAGGCGACGCCGACCAGGCCCTCGGCGGCCGTGCGACCGGACTTCTTGGCGGCCGCCGAGAGGCCCTTCTTGCGCAGCCAGTCGACCGCGCCCTCCATCTCGCCATTCGTCTCGGCGAGGGCGCGCTTGCAATCCATCATGCCCGCGCCGGTCTTCTCGCGCAGGTCGCGGACCATCGCCGCGGTGATCTCGGCCATCGGATCGCCTCCGTGCTTCGTCGCCCGCCGCGCCGGGTTGCGCGGCGGCGGGGATCAGACCTTGCCGGCCCGGTTGCCGTCGTCGCGGTCGTTCTGGACCATCGCCTCCAGCGTCTCGTGGTCCAGGCCGATCTCCGGCCCGGACTGCACGGCGCCTTCCAGCACCGGCTCGCCGGTGATCGGCTCGACCTCCTCCTCGGGCAGCTCCTCGGAGGTGCCGAGATCGACGCCCGAGGCCTGCAGCTCGGCCGAGATGCCGTCGAACACCGCCTGGGCGACCAGGTCGCAGTAGAGGTTGATCGCGCGGATCGCGTCGTCGTTGCCGGGGATCGGGAAGGCGATGCCCTGCGGGTCGGCGTTGCTGTCCACCACCGCGACGACCGGGATGCCGAGCTTGTTGGCCTCCTCGATCGCCAGCTTCTCCTTCACCACGTCGATGACGAAGAGGATGTCGGGCAGCCCACCCATCTCCTTGATGCCGCCGAGGGCGCGGTCGAGCTTCTCCTTCTCCCGCGTCAGCATCAGGATCTCCTTCTTGGTGAGGCCCTGGATGTTGCCGGAGAGCTGCTCGTCCATCTGCTTCAGGCGCTTGATGCTGCCCTGGATGGTCTTCCAGTTGGTCAGCATGCCGCCGAGCCAGCGGTGATTCACGTAATACTGGCCGCAGCGGGAGGCGGCCTCCGCCACATATTCCGCCGCCGCCTTCTTGGTGCCGACGAAGAGCACGCGGCCCCCGGCGGCGACCACGTCGCGCACCGCGCGCAGCGCGCGGTCGAGCATCGGGACGGTCTGCTGCAGGTCCAGGATGTGGACCTGGTTGCGCACGCCGAAGATGTAGGGCGACATGCGCGGGTTCCAGCGCCGCGTATGGTGGCCGAAATGCACGCCGGCTTCGAGGAGCAGGCGCAGATTGACCTGTGGCATCGCCATGGGTGGGACAACTCCTTCACGGTGGTCCGGTTGGGCCTCCGCGGCGCCTGCCCCCGGGGCTCGCGCCCTGGGGGACCGGACCCTGGCCGCGCCGGAAAACCGGGCGGGAAGGGTGGGCCGCGTGCGGATTTGCCGGCTTGGGGAGGCCCCGCGCCGGCGGCCGCGATATGGCATGGCGGGGCGGCGCCGGCAAGCCGGCGGTTGGCGCCGCCGCGCGGCTTCGCGAGGATCGGCTACCCGTCGCGCCAAGCCCGCCCGACCGGCGGGAGGCGATCGGGGCGCTGGGGACGCCGCTTACCCCGGGGCCCAGCCTGGCCGAGTTCGCCCGGCGGCGGAGCCTCTGCGGCGCGCCGCGCTTCTCAACCCTGCGGCGTCACCCGCACCACGGTGACGCAGCGCCATGGCGGCGCTGGCAGATCGATGCCCTGGCGCATTGATGGAGGAGCGGATTCACGCTCCCGGGCGTTCACGCCCGTCCGCGATCCGCTCCAGCGCGGCAGGGCGATAGCCCGGCAGGGCGATGCCGTAGACCCGGCAGTGGTCAAGCACCACCTCCGCGACCGGCGGCACGCCGGGCGAATTGGCCGAGAGCCGGGTGTGCAGCCCCACCTCCGTCACGCAGCGGTGCAGCGTCGCGGCCAGCGCCTGCGGGTCGCCCACCGGGAAGAGCAGGCCGTTCTCGTCATGCGCGATGCGTTCGGCCATGCCGCCGATATTGCTGCAGATCGGCGGGCGGCCGAACATGAAGGCCTCCGAGACCACCAGGCCGAAGATCTCCCACCAGGTGGAGGGCACCAGCACCCAGTCCACCCGGCTCATCCGCGCCGGCAGGTCCGGCATGGAGTAGGAGCCGAGGTACTCGACGCGCACGGTCGGCTCGAGCTCCTTGGCGTCGGCCAGGAAGCTGTCGAAGCGCTTGCGGAAGCCCTCCGAGGCGAAGCGCAGGTTGGCGCCGTTGATGTCGAGGCTGAGCGGCTCTTCGTGCCGCTTCGCGTAGATCTCCAGCGCGTCGAAGACGACGTGCAGCCCCTTGTCGTCCACCAGCTGGCCGAAGAAGCCGAAGCGGTTGCGCGGCCCCGTCTGCTCGGGCTGCGGGATCGCCACGCGGAAATCCTGACGCGAGTAGTCGGCCTGGGCGTTGGTGACCACGTGGATGCGCTCGGCCGGCAGGCCCCATTGGGCGTAGCGGCGGCGCACGAAGTCGGTCGGCGCGATGAAGGCGTCGAAGACGGAATAACACTGCTTCACCCAGTCCTCGCGCAGCTGGAAGGTCTCCGGCGCGACATCGGGGAAGCACTGGTGGCAGCGGATGGCGGAGGCGCGCAGGCAGAGCGCCTTCTCGTTCTTCCGCACCATGTGGCCATCCGCCTTGCAGATGCCGAGGAACTCGTGGAGCGTGAGCACGAGCCTGGCATCGGGCAGCACACGCCGGGCCACGAGGAACAGGTCCAGGCCGATCGTCATGAAGTGGTGGAAATGCACCACCTGCGGCCGGGTGTCGCGCAGGAACTCCGCGAACCAGCGCAGCGCGCGGATGTTCAGGTTGCGGTACCAGGAATGCTCGAAGCTGTCGGAGAGGAAGAGGTACTCGTTCGGGCGGTTGTCGAAGCCGGTGATGATGGCGCCAGGCTTGAACAGGGCCTCATCGATGCTCGGCTCGACGGAGGCGAGGAAGGTGACGTCGAGCCCCGCCTCCCGCGCCCCGCGGAACAGCTCGTAGGCCGCCTGCTGCGCGCCCCCGCGCACCAGCTCCGGGTGGAAGACGCTGACATGCAGCACGCGCGGGCTATCAGACATCATTGGCGCCCTCGAGCCGCGTGCCCCAGCGGTTGGAAAACAGCCAGCGGTTGACCAGGCCCGAGCCCTTGTGCTCCGGCCGCTTGACCGAGCCGCGGCCCTCGTAGTGCCAGAAGGCCAGGGCCGGATCGAGCACCACCTCTCCCCCTGCCGCGCGCGCGCGCAGGCAGAGATCCGCGTCCTCGTAGTGGCCGTAGAGGAAGTCCTCGTCGAACAGGCCGAGCTCCTGGCCGAAGCGGCGATCGAAGACCATCAGCGCGCCGGTCACCGCGGGCACCGCGCGCACCGCGTCGCCGCCCCGATCGGCGAAGCCCTTGCGGAAATGCTCGACGGTCCAGACCGGCACGCCGCAGAGCGCGCTGAGCTTGCGGTCGGGGTCGAAGAACATGCCGTCATGCATCACGCTGCCATCGGCGTAGTAGAGCTTGCCGCCGGTGATCCGCTGCTCCCCCGGCCGGCTGGCCAGCGCAACGAGCCGCGCCACGGCTGCGGCGCTGCGCGGGAAGACATCCGGGTTGATCACCACGATGCTGTCGCTTGCCGCCTCCGCGATGCCCACGTTGTTGGCGTGCGAGAAGCCGCAGTTCTGGTTCAACCCGATGAGCCGCACCGTGGTGCCGAAGACGAAGGCGGCGAGCTCGGCATCGCGCGCCAGCACCTCCTCGAGCTCCGGGCTGTTGCTGACGAAGACGAACTCCATCTCGTCGAGCCGCGCGCATTGCGCGAAGCGGGCGACCAGCAGGTAGAGGAAGTCCGGGATGCCGTAGAGCACGCAGATGAGGCTGAGCTTCGGCCGCGCCGCGCCGGCGCCGAATTCGGCGCGCAGGGTGACGCGGCGGGACGCGCGGAGCCTGCCATACATCTCCGTCACCAGCGGGCCGAGCGGCCCGTCGAGCTCGGCGAAGGAGCGCGCGGTGATGTTGCCGAGCGTCTCCCGCTTTCCGTAGAAGCCGAGGAAGTGCTCGAACATGTCCTGGGTGGAGAACCGCAGCACCCGCCCCGGCGTCACCGGCGCCGCGGCGCCGTTGGCGTAGGTGACGGCGAAGGCGAGCGTCTCCGACCGCGCGCCGGGCGGCAGCGCGCCGAAGGCCCAGAGGCCGAACTCGGCCGGGTTCAGCGCCTGGAGGTGCTGGTCCACGTCCTGCCGGCGGTGGCGCTGGGCGAGCATCTCCGTCCGCGCGCCGCTGCCCATGTCCACCACGCCGATGCCGGCCGCCGGCATGACGCGGTCATCCACCCAGGCCTGCAGGAAGACGCGGTCCCCGGCCAGGATGGCGACGTCGCAGCTGCCCTCGAAGGGCGGCGCCTCGGCCGGCTGGATGGTGGGCCAGATGCGGCCCTCATACTTCCCGTGCTGCTCGAAATGCCCGCGGGCGGAGACGAAGCGTCCCCTCGCCACCGCCTGCGCCACGTCCGGGTAGCGGCGCAGGTATTCCAGCGCCTCCGGTTCGGTCTCCTCGCTCACGCCGCCCCGATCAGGTCGGCGAAGCGCCAGCCACGGCGCGGAAGCCGGCCTTCGCGGAAGCCGAAGGCCTCGAAGTGCCACTGGGCGGAGCGCACCACGCCCTTGGCGATGCCGGCCGCGACGTCCGGGTATTCGCGGCCGTAGAAAGCGGCGTCCACCTCGACGAAGCAGGGCAGGCGGTTCTCGAAGAAGCCAAACTCGATGTAGTGCTCGCGCACGTCCTGGATGACGCCCTCCGCCTCGGCGCGGGCGAGGTCGGGGTACTGCGCGCGGTACCAGTTCGCGTCGAAAGCCACGCGCTCGAGCATCGGCCGGAGCAGGCCGATGAGGAGGTCGCGCGACATGGTCGCGGTCCCGCTCTCCTGCAGCACCAGCTTCCCTTCGCGCGTCCATTGCGCGAAGGAATGGATGTTGCTCAGCACAAGCGGCGGCGCAGCGGGCGGCGACTTGCTGACCCGCACGATCGTTTTGCCGTCGAGCATGGCGGAACTCCTCGCAATTTCCCACGCCGGTGTTGGCGTATCCAGCGGATCCCGACGGTCGGAGGCTACGCCTTGCGCGGGCAGCCGCCGTCGGGATCGCAACCCCGAGAGGAGTAGAAGAATCTGGGATGCTTTTCAACATCCCGGTTTGCCCAAGGTTGTCGCCATGTTGCGGTGCGGCAAATCCGCCACTTGGGCCCTGCGCAGCGGCCAAAAAAGCGCGCCGCCATGATGCCCGGGCGCATTCTCTGCAGAATGATTGCTCTGTGCGACAGCGGGTATTTACGTAACGGGGCCGGCACGGCCGCACCCCGCCACCCGGGGCAGCCGCGGGCGGCGATCCGCCCTGCACGGTGCCGGGCCTCGGCGCCGGGCGTACCGGCGATGCCTACCCGCGCCGGTTGCGCCGGCCGGACAGCCTCGCGTCAGCTCCGCTTCCAGTAGCTGTCGGTCAGGGAGTAGCCGTAGGCGGTGATCTCCTCTTCGCAGAGCTTGAGGAAGACCTCCGTCTGCTGCGGCGTCCAGCCCACCGTGACCAGCGACTTGACGCGCGCGGCGCTGCCCTGCTCGGTCTGCTGCGGCCGGTTGCTGCGCAACGTCTCGATCAACGGCTCCCGCCGGCCGGGCTCAACACCGAGTAGGGCGATCAGCTCGTCCGCGACCGCCTCGGGCTTCTGGATCATGTCCTGCTGGTCCACCTCCCTGCGGATCTCCTCGGGCAGTTCCGTCCGGCGCCGGCGCCACGCGGCCATGTTCTTCGCCCAGTCGCGGCAGTGATATTCGAAGCTGTGCTCGGGGAATTTCTTGATGCGGGAGGCGATGTTTTCGATCCCGCGCCGCTTGGCGAAGATGAAGCCGCACTCCGGCCACAGCTCCCGCAGGATGGGGATGGTCTCGATCATCTCCGGATTGCCGGTCTTGTCGAACCAGGGCTCCTCCGAGTTCTTCTCCTCCGTCACCTCGCGGAAGATCTCGAAGATCCGGCGCTTCAGCGCCGCCTGGTCCACGACGGAGATCAGCACCTGCTGGGTGCCGGGCTGCGCGAAGATGGAAAAGTGGCGGTCCACCGCCTGCGCCAGCCCGGACATGAGCGAGAGGAACATTCCCTCGCGATACCCGTGGTAGCCCGCCGCGAGCATCAGGTCCACCAGGATGGAGGTGCCGGAGCGGGGTGAGCCCACAATGAATATCGGCGAGCGGGGCATCGGTCCTCCACGGACGGTGGCGAGGCGGTGGCGCGGGATAACAGGGAAGGGAGCGCGCGTCACTAGCACAGTCGGGCCGGCGGAAATCGCCCGGAAGCTGCGTGCCGCCGGTCGCACGCAGGGCGCAATGATGCAGGAACGCGGCATGGCCCGTGCGCCAT
>DASQVL010000542.1:0-5978 GCA_035640795.1 Crenalkalicoccus sp.
CGGGCGCGCCCAGGGCAGCCGCGCGACCAGCATGCCGGTGACCGGCCTGGTCAACGGCATGCCCTACCACTTCGCCGGCTGCTGCCACCCGCTGCCGGGCGAGCGCATCATCGGCATCGTCACCACCGGCAAGGGTGTGACCATCCACGCCTCGGACTGCCCGACGCTGGAAGGCTTCGCGCAGACGCCGGAGCGCTTCCTGGAGGTGGACTGGGACGACACGGCGCGCGGCAGCCGCATCGGCCGCATCCTGGTGGAGACCCGCGCACGGCCGGCGAGCATCGGCAGCCTCGCCGACGCGGTGGCGCAGCAGGATGGCGTCGTCACCGGCTTCAAGGTGCTGCGGCGCGACGAGGAGAGCTGCGAGGTCGCGCTCGACGTCGAGGTCACCGATCTCCGGCACCTTGAGCGCATCATGGCCTCGCTGCGCGCGCCGGCGGACACGCTCAGGGTCGAGCGGGCGCGCGGATGATCCTCGGCCTCGGCAACGATACGGTGGACATCCGTCGGATCGAGCGCGCGATCGAGCGCCATGGCGAGCGCTTGCTGGAGCGCGTCTTCACGCCGGTGGAGCGCGCGAAGGCGGAACGGCGGACCGAGCGCATCCGCGCCGCCACCTATGCCAAGCGCTTCGCGGCGAAGGAGGCGGCGGCGAAGGCGCTCGGCACCGGCTTCCGCGACGGCGTCTTCCTGCGCGACCTCGGCGTTGTGAACCTCCGCTCCGGCCAGCCCACCCTGGTCATGCAGGGGGGGGCCGCGGCGCGCCTCGCCGCCCTCACGCCGCCGGGACATGAGGCGCGGGTGGCGCTGACCATGGCGGACGAGTATCCCTATGCCAGCGCCGTGGTCATCATCTCGGCCGTGGCCCTGCCGGCATGAACAGGCGATCAGTTGACTTGCGGCTGGGCGGCGCGCTTCATCCCGCCCGCTCGAACCCCGTCCCGGGGCGCGATCGGAACCGGCGGGGCATGCCTTGAGCACCACCTCCATGGCGAAGAAGTCGGGCGGCTGGGCCGAGGGGCTGAAGACCGTCCTCTATGCGGGCCTGATCGCCATCGGCATCCGCACCGTCGCCTTCGAGCCCTTCAACATCCCCTCCGGCAGCATGATCCCGACCCTGCTGGTGGGCGACTATCTCTTCGTCTCCAAATACTCCTACGGCTATTCGCGCTACTCGCTGCCCTTCGGCTCCTGGCTGCCGAGCTTCGGGCACGGGCGCATCTTCGGATCCCTGCCGCAGCGCGGCGATGTCGCGGTGTTCAAGCTGCCGCGCGACCCGAGCCAGGACTACATCAAGCGCATCGTCGGCCTGCCCGGCGACCGCATCCAGATGAAGGGCGGCCTCCTCTGGATCAACGGCGCGCCGGTGCAGCGCCAGCCCGAGGGCAACTATGTGGTGGAGGAGCGCGACGCGCCGCGCATGACGGTGCGCGAGTACAAGGAGACGCTGCCCGGCGGCCGCAGCCACGACATCATCGAGCAGAGCGACGACGGCCCGCTCGACAACACCCAGGAATACGTGGTGCCGCCTGGCAACGTCTTCGCGATGGGCGACAACCGCGACAACAGCCTGGACAGCCGCGTCCCGAGCGCCGTCGGCTTCATCCCGCTCGAGAACCTGGTCGGGCGGGCGGAGTTCATCTTCTTCTCGCGGGACGAGAACACGCCCCTGTGGCAGGTGTGGAACCTGCCCTTCGCGGTGCGCTGGGACCGGCTCCTCGACGCGGTGCGCTGACCCGGGCGCCATGGCGGACCCGGCGGCGGACGCGACGAAAGCCTTCGCTGAGCGGCTTGGCCACCGTTTCCGCCGCTCGGAGCTGCTGGAGCAGGCGCTGACCCACCGCTCCGCGGCGGACCCGCGCCGCGCCCAGCTCGATTCCAACGAGCGGCTGGAATTCCTTGGCGACCGCGTGCTCGCCCTGCTCATTGCGGAATGGCTGAGCGAGCGCTTCCCGAGCGAGCGCGAGGGCGACCTCGGCAAGCGGCTGGGCGTGCTCGTGGCACGTGATACGCTCGCGAAGGTGGCGGACCAGCTCGGCCTCGCCGCGATGCTCCGCGTGCCGCCCTCCGAGGGCCGGGCCGGCCTGCGGGAGCGCGCGAACGTGCTCGCCGATGCGGTGGAGGCGCTGCTCGGCGCGCTCTACATCGATGCCGGGCTCGAGCCCGCGCGCGCCCTGGTGCGGCGCGAATGGGGCGCGCTGCTGGAGGCCGATCCACGCCCGCCCATGTCGGCGAAGAGCCGGCTGCAGGAATGGACGCTCGGGCGGGGGCTCGGCCTGCCGGAATACCGGCTGGTCTCGGCGACCGGGCCGTCGCACCAGCCGGTCTTCGTCGTCAGCGTCGCCGCGGCGGGGCGGGAGGCGGAAGGCGTGGGCGATTCCAAGCGCGGCGCGGAACAGGCGGCGGCCGAGGCCTGGCTTGCGGGGCTCGCAGCGCGATGAGCGAGGCGACGCGTTGCGGCCTGGTCGCCGTGGTCGGCGCGCCCAATGCCGGCAAGTCGACGCTGGTGAACGCGCTCGCGGGGACGAAGGTCACGATCGTCTCGCCCAAGCCGCAGACCACGCGTTTCCGGATCCGTGCCGTGGTGATCCGCGGCGCGTCGCAGATGGTGCTGGTGGACACGCCCGGCATCTTCGCGCCGCGCCGGCGGCTCGATCGCGCCATGGTCGCCGCCGCCTGGGGCGGTGCGCAGGATGCGGACCTCACCCTCTTCATCGTGGATGCGCGCGCCGGGCTGACCGATGCGGTGCGCGCCATCGCGGAGAAGCTGGCGCAGTCCGCGCGGCCGGTCTGGCTGGTGCTGAACAAGGTGGACCTGGTGGACCCGCCGCGCCTGCTGCCGCTGACGGCGGCGCTGAACGCGCTGGTCCCGGCGGGCGAGACCTTCATGGTCTCGGCCGAGACGGGCAGCGGGCTCGACCGGCTCACGGGGAGGCTGGCGGAGGCCATGCCGCCCGGCCCCTGGCTGTTCCCGGAGGATGAGCTCTCCGACCTGCCGAACCGCATGCTCGCCGCCGAGATCGTGCGGGAGCAGGTGCTGCGCCAGACGCATGAGGAGGTGCCGCACCACGCCACGGTGGAGACCGAGCAGTGGACGGAGCGGCCGGATGGCAGCGTGCGCATCGAATGCACCATCTACGTCTCCCGCCCGACCCAGAAGGCGATCCTGATCGGCGAGGGCGGCGCGCGCATCCGCGAGATCGGCCGCCGCGCCCGGGCGGAGCTGACGCAACTGCTGGAACGGCCGGTGCACCTCTTCCTCAACGTGAAGGACCGGCCGGGCTGGGACGAGGAGCGGGGTCGGCTCCGCGCGCTCGGGTTGGAGGAGTCCTGCTGACGGTTGCGCCCTGCTACACTCCGGCGACACCGGCCAGAGGACCCCTGATGCACATCGCCCCCGACATCACTGCCCTGATCGGCAACACGCCGCTGGTACGGCTCAACCGCGTGACGGAGGGCTGCGGCGCGACGGTCGCGGCGAAGCTCGAATTCCAGAACCCGCTCGGCTCGGTGAAGGACCGCATCGGGCTCGCCATGATCGAGGCGGCGGAGCGTGACGGAACGCTGCGCCCGGGAGTCGTGGTGGTGGAGCCGACCTCCGGCAACACCGGCATCGCGCTTGCCTTCGTCTGCGCGGTGAAGCGCTACCGGCTGATCCTGACGATGCCGGAGACGATGAGCGTGGAGCGCCGCGCGCTGCTGCGCGCGCTCGGCGCGGAGCTGGTGCTGACGCCGGGCCCGGCGGGCATGAAGGGCGCGATTGCGCGGGCCGAGGAGATCGTGGCCAGCGACCCCGCGCGGCACTGGATGCCGCAGCAATTCGAGAACCCGGCGAATCCGGAGGTGCATCGCCGCACCACGGCCGAGGAGATCTGGCGCGACACGGACGGCCAGGTGGACGTGCTGGTCGCGGGCATCGGCACGGGCGGCACGCTGACCGGCGTGGCGCAGGTGGTGAAGCCACGGCGGCCGGGCTTCCGGGCGATCGCGGTGGAGCCGGCTTCCTCCCCCGTGCTGTCGGGCGGCGCGCCGGGGCCGCACAAGATCCAGGGCATCGGCGCGGGCTTCGTGCCCGGCATCCTGGACACCTCGCTGATGGACGAGGTGATCCGCATCGAGAACGACACCGCCTTCGCCATGGCGCGGCGGGTGATCCGGGAGGAGGGAATCCTCTGCGGCATCTCCTCCGGCGCCAACATCGCCGCCGCGGTGGAGGTGGCGAAGCGGCCGGAGATGGCGGGGAAGCTGATCGTGGTGATCGTGCCGTCCACCGGGGAGCGGTATCTGTCGACGGATCTGTTTGCGGAGTACCGGGATTAGGGGGTTGTCGCGGGCGGCATTGGGGGAGGAGGGGAACTCCTCCCCCAAAACCCCCTCCGCCCTTTTTCTGATCCCTTCCCGGTGGCACTTGCCCTGTCCGCCTGGAAGACTCCCGGCGACTACCCCGCCGCTACGCCCATCCGCCCTGCCAGGTCCTGGATGAACTGCCACGCCACACGCCCCGACCGCGCGCCGCGCGTCACCGACCATTCATTCGCCTGCCGCCGCAGCTCCCCCTCCGGCAGGTCGAGGCCGAACTCCCGCGCATAGCCCTCCACCATCGCGAAGTAGGTCGGCTGGTCGCAGATGTGGAAGCCGATCCACAGGCCGAAGCGATCGGAGAGCGAGACCTTCTCCTCCGTTGCCTCGCTCGGGTTGATCGCCGTGCTGCGCTCGTTCTCGATCATGTCGCGCGGCATCAGGTGGCGGCGATTGCTCGTCGCGTAGAACAGCACGTTGGGCGGCCGCCCCTCGATGCCGCCATCGAGCACGCTCTTCAGCGCCTTGTAGTCGGCATCCTCCCGTTCGAAGGACAGGTCGTCGCAGAACACCAGGCAGCGCCGCGCTTGGTCGCGCAGCAGGCCGAGCAGCTCGGGCAGCGTGCGGATCTCCTCGCGGTGGATCTCGATAAGCGCCAGGCTGCCCGCGCGCTCCGCATTCGCGGCCGCGTGCGCCGCCTTCACCAGCGAGGACTTCCCCATCCCCCGCGCGCCCCACAGCATCACGTTGTTCGCGGGAAAGCCGCGCGCGAAGCGCAGCGTGTTCTCCACCAGCAGCGCCTTCTGCCGCTCGATCCCCTGCAGCAGCGTGATGGCGACGCGGGAGACCTGCGGCACCGGGGCGAGCCGCGCCGGCGGCCCCGGATGCCAGACGAAGGCGTCCGCGCCGGCCAGCGAGGGCGGCGGCGGCGCGGCGGGGGCGAGGCGCTCCAGCGCCTCCGCGATGCGGGTCAGCGCGGGCAGCAGGTCATGGGCCATGGCAGGCGTCCGTAATGGCGTGCGGCCTTGACGGGAAGGGGCCGGCGGCTAGTTTGCCGCGCCATTCCCGGCAGGCCGAACCGGACAGAGGGAGCGCGGGATGCTCATCTCCATCGCCCACGCCCAGGCCGCGGACGGCGCCGGCGGCGCCGCTGCCATGGTGACCCAGCTCGCCCCGCTGCTGCTGATCTTCGCCGTCTTCTACTTCCTGCTGATCCGCCCGCAGCAGAGGAAGCAGCGCGAGCAGCGCGAGATGCTGAAGCAGCTGAAGCGCGGTGACCGCGTGCTGACCGCGGGCGGCATCATCGGCCAGGTGACGCGGGTTAAGGAGGGCGCGGACGAGGTGGAGGTGGAGATCGCCCCCAACGTCCGCGTGAACGTGCTGCGCACGACCATCACCGACGTCTTCAAGCCGGTGCCGGCAGGCGAGAAGGCCGAGGCCGCGAAGAGCTGAGCCGGAGCTCATACCGCCTGGCATAAATCCTGACTTGCAGCCTGCGAAGCAGGCTGAGCGGCCGAATGGCCGCCGCGGCAAGTGCCGCGCAGCCAAGCGGCCGGAGGCCGCGCCGGCGACTGAGCGACTGTGTTGTTTGTCAAGCGCCGCGGCGCGCGGAGATTGTCTTCCGTCGGCTGGCCCGGCTCAAGGCGGGCGCTGCGCGCCCCCGCCTGCGGCGGCTGCGG